>JAHEYE010000108.1 GCA_023251695.1 Sphingobacteriaceae bacterium
CTAAATCAAGAGCCTGCTTCGAATCATTGTATGCATCGATAAAATTATTTTTGTGGGAAACAAAGGCAAGCTTATTAAGAATTATGACTTTATTGGTGTCTTCAGCAGCTTTATCCAGATTGGCAAGAAGCAGCTTTTTCTTTTCCTGCAATTGAGCCTCACAAACACAACTCAATGCGCAAAACATGATAAAAAGAAAACCTTTAAAGTTAAGGGTAGACATTATAAGCTAAAAATACTAAAAAAAGTGAGAATGAAATTATTTAGATTCAAATGGACGGCGGTCGTACTGACAACAATCAAGCAATTTATTATATGCATAATCATCGGCATAAAACTTATCATTATCATACCCTGCTTTAGCAACAGCGTTTAGTACTGCATCTAAACTTACGAGGGATGTATCAAGTTTTAAATTCAGAAGTTTCGAATCTTCGTTCCAGATGGCTTCAGAAACCCCATCCATTACACAAGACTTTTCGATAGTAGCTTTACATTTTTCGCAATTACCCCACACATGTGCGGTCATTTCAATAGCAGGCGTTTTACCACCGCCACACGAAAAGGCAACAAAAAGAGACGCTACTGAGAGTATTGAAAGGACCTTTTTCATTGTTTAAAGCGCTGCAAATTTATAATTTAATTTTAAGAAATGCTCAATAGTTTTTGGCAAAGCGTACTTTATCCTCGTTTCTGCCTTCACATTATCATGAAAGAGGATAATACTCCCGTTTTTAACATTTTTAATCACGTTTTTAAGGCAGGTTTCGGGCTTGATGTTTTCGTAATCGTAAGATATTACATCCCACATAATTATCTTATATCCGTTCAATAAAAGCTTTCTGTATTGCGACTTCTTTAACTGACCATAAGGCGGCCTGAATAGCTTGGTATTGGTAAAGGTTTCGCACCTTTCTGTATCGATTAAATAATCGGTTGTTTTGGTTTTAAAGCCTTTAATATGGTTAAATGTATGGTTTCCTACGCTGTGCCCTTCGCTGATAATCCGTTCGAAAATAACCCTATTATTCAATATATTGTTGCCTACGCAGAAAAAGGTGGCTTTTACGTTGTAATCCCTTAATGTATCAAGTACCCACTCTGTTAAACCAGGAATAGGCCCATCATCGAATGTTAGATATAAAGTTTGGGAAACGGCCTTAACATTCCAAATCGCTTTCGGATATAAAAGCCTTAAGGCTTTTTGCGGCTGAAGTGTGAGTCGACTAAGCAAATTATTTATTTTTCTGCTATGTAAAACAAATCAAGACTTTTTTCATCAACTGCTTTGGTGAAGAAGTCCGTGGATTGAATACCAGCCGTTAAATCATTATTCGAGTTCAATAACTTTTTGCGGTTGCGCCTGTTCATATAA
This sequence comes from Sphingobacteriaceae bacterium, assembly GCA_023251695.1. GTDB lineage: Bacteria > Bacteroidota > Bacteroidia > B-17B0 > Aurantibacillaceae > JAHEYG01. The sequence continues at coordinate 1,376 of JAHEYE010000108.1, forward strand.
TCATACGGTACTTGTAAAATCTGACGCGGCAAAATCCATTGCAAATTAAATACATCGTATTTCATCACTTTTTGCACCGACTCTTTATTCTTGTGATAGTACGCCATCACTTTATCATTCCCATAAACACCTTTTGTGTCTACCGTTTTGAAATATTTTTTCAGCAATACAGATAATTCATCCGGCTTATATTCCCTTATGTGCCAGGGATTACGGCTTAACGACATAAACCTGTTTGGTGTGGTAACAATTAACTTTCCTCCCGGCTTTAAAACGCGGGCGATTTCCTTCACATATAAATCATCGGGAACAATGTGTTCAATAACCTGAAATGTTACTACAAAATCGAAACTGTTATCAGCAATTCCCTGAAAAGGCGGAACAGTTTGTTGTTTGAACTCAACATTTGGATATGTTTTGAAATCTACATCACAAACAAATTTATCGAGTGTAACGAATTTTGAAACGACAGGCGCAATGTATTTGATACCATAACCGGAACCGGTTCCGATTTCTAAAACATCTCCCTTTACAATTTTTGCAGCTTCCAGATAAGCGAAAATACTACGCTGTAAAACATAATTGTCAGAAAAATCCGTAGCACTTACTCTTTCGGCAGTCGACATTTTGCGAATGTTTATTTAATAACGGTTGTCATCCTGAGTTTGCCGGAGAATTAATTAGCCATTGGCTTCGGTTGTCCCTGAGGCATTAGTTCCTCCGGTGGAATAATCGACTGTAAGCGCGTCATTAATTCCTTTTGCAAAGCTTCTTGCTTAAACTGTCCGGTTAATCCAACTAATCGGCGCATAATCTCTTTACACTGGTTAACTTCCCTTCCGAAAGCAATACGGTGCTGACTCTTTTGGGCGTTGTAAACGCGTAAGTCGCCTTCAAAAATTCCGAATAATTCCTTTGCTAATTCGTTTGCTTTTTTAGTTTCACCTAATTGGTAATATCCGGCTGTGATGGTAAACAAAGTTGCATCGTAAGGCACATTAGAATCCGGCATTTTTTCCAAACACTTATCCAATATTGCTTTTGCTTTGCTCTTTTTGCCTTCGCTGATTAAAGCATTTGCTAAGATTGACATTTGCATCCGGAGATTTGCAGCCATGCGCATACAATTCTCATCAAGGTTAACGCCTTGTTTATCCATTCCGCCCCATAAAAATTTCTCCATGATGTTTTTGTACATCACTTCAGTATTTACGCGGCCACCCACATTTTCTTCATCTTCGGTTTGCTTAATCGGAACTAAGCGGAAAGCCAATCCTTCCAGCTGAAAATACTTTTCAAGACCAACATAAGCTTCATTACCTGTGGTAACAGCGAAATATATCGGACGCTTCCAATCCGTATGTGCCAATAAGTCTAACACCATTAAATCATTTTTAGTAATAGCACCACGTGGAATTGTCCAACTTATGTTTTTTGCAATGCGGGAGGTATCTTTTATTGCCACAATTTTATTTTTCATGACAGCCATGCAATCTACCGGCAAATAGAATTGCTTGGTTGGCAAATAATCTAACAAACCACTTCCGTATTCAAATTTATTAGCAGGGTCATCACTCTCAACAAACTTAATAGCCTGTTTCAAATTCATAGGGCCCGTATTTTTATCAAACAAATAAACTACTTCGCGTTTACGGCATAATAATTTTTCTTCTGGAATAGTGAATGGAACCGGAGCTGATTCGTAAGCAGCACGGCGCATCTGACGGATGTACCAGTCGGTTTGCAATAAACTTAAATTACAAACGCGCACATCAGTTCTTATACCTTCCACTTCCTGTGCATACCATAAAGGGAACGTATCGTTATCACCATTGGTAAATAAAATTGCATTCGGGGCGCAAGACTCAAGATAATTGATCGCCACATCACGGGAAAGTGTACGGACAGAACGATTGTGATCATCCCAACCGCCAGCTACCATTAGTGACGGCGCAATCATTGCAATACACGTCGAAAGAATCGCTGCTGTTTTTAAATTTGATTTCTTACTCAACAAATCAAATAAGAATAATACACCAAAACCAATCCAAATAGCGAATGCATAAAACGATCCTGCGTAAGCATAATCCCTTTCACGCGGCTGATAAGGTGTTGGATTGAGGTAAATAATAATTGCTACACCTGTGAGTAGGAAGAAAGATCCTACAACCCAGGCTCCGCCTTTGTTATTTTTATACTGAAACCAAAAACCAAGTAAGCCCAAAATGAGCGGAATACCAAAGAAAAAATTTTGTGCTTTGTTGTCTTTCATCAAATGTGTTTTCAAACTGCTGTCCGAATCCAAAATGAAATCGTCAATCGCTTTTATTCCGGTAATTGCATTTCCTTCGAGGGTATTATTGCTCATTCCCTGAATGTCGTTCTGTCTTCCCATATAATTCCATAAGAAATAACGGAAATACATATATTTTAACTGGTAATTGAAAAAGAAACGCATGTTGGCTCCAAATGTTGGTATTTCTACCGATTCACTCTCGCCTGTTTGTTCGTTGGAGCGCGTAACAGTTCTGTGATTACCGGCAACATCCCCCCAATAACGATAGGCTGCTTCGTGATGACTCTGGCTACTCCACATACGTGGGAAAATAGTACAGAATTCTTCTTCGTAAACAGGAATATCATTTTTACGGTCGTCAGCCATAACATATTTTTTCTGCTTCTCATCCTTCACATAAATCGGATCGCCGTCTTTAAATTGCGAATTCGATTTTGGAGGTGCATTGTAATATTGCCCGTATAAAATAGGCCAGTCGCCGTATTGCTCACGTAATAAATACGAAAGCATATTCGGAGCGTTCTCGGGATCGTTTTCATCCATTGGTGTATTGGCTTGCGAACGGATAACCAGTACAAAGAACGATGAGTAGCCTATTAATATCGTCGCTAAACTCATCATGATAACGTTTAAACTGTTGTATTTGGATTTAATTTTAGTAATGCCGTAAATTATGGCACCAAATGAGAGTGCCCGCGTAAATTTTGCACCAATGCTCGGTCCACTTATAATAACAATAGCCGCAAATGCGATTAGTGAATATAAACCCAATTTATAATGGGTTTCGTTTTTCGAATTCGTATACATTACAAAACCGGTGAGGGAAAGAATCAATAAGCCAAAATAAATCATTGTTCCTGTACTGAAACCCATGTGAAGGTTATTGGTAAAGTATACTTCTGTATCCGATACAAATTTTACAATTTTGGGAATGAGCAAAGATTGAACACTACCTAAAATTAATACCGAAACAATTCCCGCAATAAAAAAGCTTTTCCAGGAGAACGTATATTTTTTGTAATAATAAATGAAGCAAATAGCAGGAATAACAAGTAGGTTTAACAAGTGAACGCCGATAGATAAACCCATTAAGTAAGAAATGAGAACCAGCCACCGCATGGCACCAATCGGATTCGTATCATCTTCTTCATCCCATTTCAAAATGGCCCAAAAAACAATGGCGGTAAAGAATGCTGACATAGCATACACCTCGCCCTCAACGGCCGAAAACCAAAACGAATCGGAAAAAGTATAAGCAAGGGCACCAACAGCACCTGCTCCTAATACAGCGTATTGTTTCGCCTCAATAAATTCCTGTCCCTTTTTTATAAGCGCTTTAAATGCAAGGCGGGTGATAGTCCAGAATAAAAACAAAATACTGAATGAACTGCACAGTGCCGACATAATGTTGATCATCATACCTGCACTAGCCGGATCGCCACCGCCGAAAAGAGCGAAAAAACGGCCTATTAACATGAAAAATGGAGCACCCGGAGGGTGACCAACCTCTAGCTTATAGGCACAGGCTACATATTCACCACAATCCCAAAAACTGGCAGTTGGCTCAATAGTGGCGCAATAGGTAAATGTAGCAACGGCGAAAACAAGCCATCCGATTATGTTATTTAATTTTTTAAATGCAGGCGTCATATAATGAATAATGATAAGTTGCGAAGGTAACAAAATGCCCCGTAAAGGCTAAGGTTTTAAGGGCTAAATTTTTGAAAAATTATTTGACTTAACAGAAAAAATGTTAATTTTGCAGCGCCTCAAAATGTCCGATGGTGTAACTGGCAACACGTCTGATTTTGGTTCAGAAGAGTCTAGGTTCGAAACCTAGTCGGACAACAATGAAGTAGAAAAATCCACATCAGACCCCTTTTAATCAAAGGGGTTTTTTGTTTCGTTCTTTTTTGTACTTTTATTCATCTCTTTCAACTCCTTAATGAAAATCAAACACTCCATATTTTTTTCTTTTGCCCTGTTGATTCAGTTTTTTTCTAAATCTCAAACTCTGAAATACGAATTCATTAAAAACTGTTTGATTTATACCGAAACCGAGATTATTTCAGATTTAACAGCGCGTAATTTTAATTTTGTGAGTAAGGAAACCGTTAATTTAGGGGATCCCTTAATCAACCGTTCGGATTATTATACAAGCAAAAAAGAAGGTAGTAACGATACCGCGGAAGTAGCCGTATTTATCAACAAAAGAAAATCATCAAAGAAAAGTGTTGTTTTTTCGTTTGTGGAAACAGATGCTTTTGCTAATTACAACATGCTCGAAAATAAAATTATTGCAGGTTTAAAGAAAGAAGGCACTTTTAAGAGTGATAAGTTTGATGCTGACGTTACAAAATACTCCTTCGACGATAATTATTTTTATTATTTATTCAAGGACGAATTCATTTGGTACATAATAGTTTCGAATTTCAAACTTGAAGAGCATTATTTTACTCTTAAGTCCTCAAAGTAAATTATTAATCTTCCTTTTTAGGACCCTCCTTATTATTCTGAATACCGAGTTCCGGATATTCCGGATCAAAGGCTATTTCATAGAAGTTTGTTCCCCTGTGATACTCCACAACTAATTTAGATTTACCATCCCATTCCTCAATTGGGGTTTTTGTCATGTTGGTAATCGTTTTTGCACACGAATTAATATATTTATTTTTCCAAGTTGCCCGTCCTTCCACCACGTTCCATCTGGCAAAAAACAATTTTGCTTCCTTCTCGCCATTACAATTACCGCCCGATTTCGAAAACGCATAAACATAAAGTAAAACATAAACCGAATCGCCATTTTGCTTTTCGAAAATTACTTTACCATATTCCGGGTCTTTACAAATTGAATCCACAACACAATACAGTAAATTTGTATCCTTATTGATAAGGTTGATGCATAATTTCATTTTATCACCCTCGCGTGTCGGACGTTTAGTTGTTACATAAAACGTATTATTTCTTTTTTTATATGCTAGCTTGAATGCCTTACGGATTGAATCATTACTACGCTTTACCTCTTTGAAATAGGTTTTTTTACCAGTAACAGGATCTGTTTCGCTTTCATGCGGCAATTGATAATCAACAGCCTCAAAGGGCGTCATACCATCATACATAGCAAATCCCAAAATAGTATCAACCGATGGTCGTGGTGCCGACACAGATGAAACGCCTTCCTCTTTCTTTTTCTTGATTTGAGCTGAAACAGCAATTGAAGTAATTACGAAAAATACTAAAAGTAGTTTTTTACTCATTTTGACATTGTTTTATATTACAATATTATAAAAGAATAACCTTCGAAACCAAACTAATTTGATAAACAGATTAACAATTTCATTGTTAAAAAGCCCACCTAATTGCTTTTAAAACGATAAAACTACTTCAAATTCATGCTTTCGAGGTAAGCCGGCGCATACTGCAATCGGCTTCCGTACCAACTGAACATTTCGCCGTCAACCAACATTATTTGAGCATCGGGACAAATTTGTCTGAATTCTTCCATGTGTTTTTCTTTAAACGGGAATGGTTCGGAAGATAAAAATATATAATCAGGCGCTGCAGACTTAATTTGGGATGCATTTAATTCGGGATAACGGCTCAAATAAGAGAACACATTTATTATTCCGAGTTTTCCGAGTAAATAATTAATAAAAGTATTGGAAGCCGCGGCCATAAATGGATCATACCAGATAAAATATGCTGCTTTTTTACCCTTAAAATTTGAAACATCAAGTTGGGCGAAATTCTCTTGTATATGTTTTATTATTTCGCGAGCCACTTCCTGCTTACTTGTTATTTCGCCTAAAGATGAAATCATATCGTATGCATCACTTAAATCGTAAATATCGCTTAGCCAAACGGGAAATTCTTTACGCAGCTCTTCAATCTGACTTTGTTCGTTTTCTTCCTTGTTCCCTATAATCAAATCAGGTTTTAATTCCCGGATTTTATCCATGTTAAGTTTTTTCGTTCCCCCTACTATTTCAATCTTTCTATACATTTCGTCGGGGTGAACACAGAATTTAGTAATACCAACCAATTCCTTTCGCAAACCCAAATCCCATAACAATTCTGATTGCGATGGGACAATGGAAATAATCCGCTGCGGAATTCCTTCTAATTCCAATTTATATCCCGTTTGGTCAGTAACTATCATTTTTTCATTCCTGATTTATGCAACAAATATCCAAAATTTTCCTGCATCTTTGTGTACCTGTGACAAACACTTTAAAAGCTCATATTTCTTTATTTGCCGCACAGGTAATTTACGCCTTAAATTATTCTATTGCAAAAGATTTAATGCCCACTCACATTGGTCCTTTAGCTTTAGTATTATTGCGAATTACTGGGGCCGGTTTATTATTCTGGATTCTATCTTTATTCGTTAAAAAAGAACCTTTGCTTAAAGGTGATTTAAAAAAAATGGCCATTCTTGCACTGTTCGGGGTTTTTCTTAATCAGGTGTTTTTTATTTATGGATTAAGCCTTACAAAACCAATTAACTCAGCCATTATCATGATTTCAAATCCCATAATGGTCATCCTTTTTACTTTAATTGTATTTAAAGAACGGATTACTATTTTGAAAATTGGCGGACTCTCATTAGGAATTGTAGGCGCCGTAACTTTATTATTGTTTAAAGGAAATTTTGAATTCGGCAGCGAAACGATGACCGGAGATTTAATGACGCTGATTAACGCCACCTCGTGGGCTGTTTTTGTAGTGATGGCTAAACCTTACATGCAAAAATACCAGACCATAACAGTTATGAAATGGATATTTTTATTTGGATTTATTTACATGCTGCCCTTTGGGTTCAGTGATATTCAAAATGTACAATGGGAAACCTGGGATGGTTCGGTTTGGTTCGGCGTCACATTTGTGGTTGTGGCCACTACTTTTTTAGCTTATTTATTAAATACCTATGCGTTAAAGGATTTAAGTCCGTCAGTAGTGAGTATGTATATTTATACTCAGCCTTTTTTGGCAACATTATTTGCTGTATTTTTAGGAAAAGATATACTAACCCCCACCAAAATATTATCTGCTGTTTTTATAATTGTAGGCGTATATTTGGTAAGCATGAAACCGAAAGCAATCAAGCAATAAACTATAAACCATAAACTTATTTTAATGTTAAAATCAATGACCGGCTTTGGTAAAGCCACAAAAGAATTTGAAAAGAGAACTGTGAATGTTGAAATACGCTCACTTAACAGTAAAGGAATGGATTTAAGTTTTCGTTTATCCAGTTCTTACCGTGAATTTGAATTGGAATTACGCAGTGAAATTACCCGTTTATTGGAACGCGGAAAAGTGGATTTATCAGTTTATGTGGAAAGTAAAGCTGTAGAAACCCCGGTAGAAATTAATTCAGCATTAGCGAAAGAATATCATAAAAAAATAAAACAATTGGCGGGCGAATTAAACGAACCCGCGGCTGATGTGTTATATCAGATTTTAAAAATGCCGGATGTCTTAAAATCGGAACGCCGTGAAGCGGATGCAAACGAATGGAAAGAAATTAAATCAGTAATTACCGAAGCGGTTGAATCTTTAAATAAATTCAGATTACAAGAAGGAAAATCCATAGAAAAAGATTTTTCTGATCACCTGAGTGTTATTCAGAATTGTCTGACTAAGATTATTGAATTGGATAAAAGCCGGATTGCCGGAATAAAAGAACGCATTAAGGGAAATTTAAACGAAGTAATTGGTGCTGATAAAATTGATGCGAATCGTTTTGAGCAGGAATTGATTTATTATATCGAGAAATTAGATATTAACGAGGAGAAAGTCCGTTTGAAAACACACTTGGATTATTTCTTAACCACCATGAAAGAACCTTCAGGTGGAAGAAAACTTAATTTTATTGCGCAGGAAATCGGAAGAGAAATTAATACTATTGGTTCGAAAGCCAATCACGCCGAAATGCAGAAGTTAGTTGTATTAATGAAAGATGAACTGGAAAAAATAAAAGAACAGACCAGCAACGTACTTTAATTTGAATCCCAATCAAAAATACCTTGTTGTTATTGCCGGACCGACCGGCGTTGGTAAAACAGCATTGGCTATTCAATTAGCAAAACATTTCAGTACAAAAATAATTTCAGCCGATTCGCGTCAGTTCTATAAAGAAATGAGCATCGGCACAGCAAAACCTACTCCGGCCGAATTAAAAGAAGCCGAACATTTATTTATTAATTCATTAAGCATTCACGACAGTTACAGTATTGGAGATTTTGAAAGAGATGCCGTAAAAGCTTTAGAAGAATTATTTCAAGAACATCAGATCGTTTTATTAACGGGCGGTTCAGGTTTATATATCAATGCCGTCTTGTATGGGGTTGACGAATTTGAAAACGTTTCGGAACAAACTAAAGAAAAAGTAAGGAAACAATACGAAGAAAAAGGTTTAAGTTGGCTGCAGGAACAAATTCGTAATTCAGATCCCGATTACTATCAAACGGTTGATATAAATAATCCACAGCGTTTGCAAAGAGCTGTAGAGGTTTGTCTAGAAACAGGGAAACCCTACTCTACTTTTTTAAGTAACAATAAAAAACAGCGTGATTTCGAAGCAATAAAGATTCTAATCAATACAGATAGAGAAACATTATACGAACGCATTAATAAGCGTGTTGATAATATGATTAGCGGCGGTTTGATTGAAGAAGCCAAAGCCTTGATTCCTCACAAAAACCTGAATGCATTAAAT
>JAHEYE010000326.1 GCA_023251695.1 Sphingobacteriaceae bacterium
AGCTTATTTGCCGGATACACTTACATCAATCCAATTAATCCTGATTATAATCCATCGGTTGATACGCTCGGGCTTCCGTATTTAAATGTGCTCAAATACCGTAACCGGCATTTATTTAAAAACGATGTTCAGTTAGATTATAAATTTATTTCTGTGGGATTCAGCACGAGGTACCAGAGCTTTATGGAGAACATCGACAGGAAATTTAACGAGAGCTTACTGCACGATATCCAAACGGGCTTTGACTATTATGCCTTCACGTATGTTTTGCCCGGGTTGCCAAAATACCGCGAAAAAGACAGGGGTGGTTCATGGGTGCATGATGCCAGGATTGGATTTCAGATTTCAAAAACATTTAAAGTATCTTATATTGTCAACAATGTTTTTAACGAGGAATACAGTTCCCGTCCGGGAGATGTTCGGCCGCCACGCTTGCACATGATACAAGTGATGGTTAAGCTGTAAAAGGAAATTCTTTGTGCCGCAGCCAGATTTTACCTGTATGTTTTAAAAGGAAAAAGGAATTTACATTAAAGCGCCCTGAAAATGTTTTGTTTTTATATTCTTCATTCGCTAAATAAAAATCAGTCTTTTTCAAATCGCGGAAGGCAATAGTAAGATGCGGATGATAAGCGCGCCTGTCTTCGTACTGATTAAAAATATTTAAATTACTTTTCACATGAAGCACTAATTGTTTTTGTAATTCATTTAGCGTTTCGTTTTTTATCACATCGATGAAGATCACTTTAGGCTCAAAGCATGAATAATTTTGTAAATGAATATTAAAGGGAGATGAAAATTTAAACGTAGAAATTTTTTCAATAAGATGTCCCTCTTTTTGTTCTTTCATTTCAAAAGGCATGTGAAGCGTAATATGCGCCGGTGAACGCAGGGCACTTTTATTATTATACTTTTCAGAAATTTCCAGTTTTACTTTTTCAGAAGCAGAAAAAACAGGCTCCGGTGGAATGATGGCTATAAAATATTTGCAATTCATTTATATGCAAACGCCAATCACCAATATATCGTCAACCTGATCCAGATTTCCCCTCCAGTTTTCGATGGTCAACGCCAGTTTTTCACGCTGTTCTTCGGGAGATAATCCGTGGATGGAAATGAGCAACTTTTTAAGATAATTGTATTTGAATTTTTTACCTCTCGGTCCACCAAACTGATCCGCAAAACCATCAGAATATAAATACACGCAATCGCCTTTTTGTAATTGAATTTTATGATTGGTGTAATTATCTGCGACGCCATCCAGATTGCTTCCAATCGGAAATTTATCAGCTTTTATCTCCAATAAATGTTCTTCAAAAAACACTTCGTTGGTGTTTTTTGCTGTATAGGTAGAAGCAATTTTATCACGAACCACCCATAAATTATTAAAGGCCCCCGCGTATTGTAATTCTAATGTTTTGGGATTATAAGAACACAAAGATAAATCCATTCCGTCTTTAATACTATCTGTATCCCCGCTTTGTCTTAATGTATCTGTCACGCCTGCATCAAGATGTTGTAAAATATCAGAAGGTTTTGTCAGGCCTTTTTCTTTTACTGCCTGACTGAGTAAGTTTAGCCCGACAACACTCATCATGGCGCCGGGAACACCGTGACCAGTACAATCAACCGCGGCAAACATCACCAATCCGTTTTTTTCTTCTACCCAATAAAAATCACCACTCACAACATCTTTAGGTTTGTAAAAGACAAACGAATTCGGCAAAAGGTGCGTTACCATTTTATCGGGAGGCAAAATAGCAAGCTGTATCCGTTTTGCGTAGTTAATACTATCTGTAATTTCTTTTTTCTGATGCACAATCTCATCGTTTTGTCTTTGTAATAATTTATTTGCCACTTTTTTATTTTTGTTTTGCCTGAAAAGAACAAATGCAACAATAACTACAGATAAAATTGCCGCTGAAGCCGCGACGAGCAACCAGCGTGATTGTTTAGCTTTTAAATCTGTAATTTCTTTTTCGTCACCAAGCCTTTTCAATTCATCTTCTTTTTTCCCGGTCTCATATTTTACTTCGAGCTCACTTAATTTCTCCATGGTTTGGATGCTTGTAATGCTATCCTTCAAAACAAAACAATCGGCATATAATTTACCGGCTTCCTCAAACCTTTTCTGTGCAAACAAAAGATCGGCAAGTTGTTTCTTGGAATAAAAGATAAGTTCGTAATTATCATTTGGAATAACTAAGCCCATATTAAAATAGGTTTCTGCTTTTTTTTGGTCACCGTGATCTGCATAAAAACTGGCTATGTTATGATAAAAGCTTACCAGGCCCAATACATCACCTGATGCTTTTTTCAAAGCTATTGTTGTATCCAAATATTTACGGATCGAATCTTTATTATTCAAAGCCATATAATTAAATAAAAGATCGCCATACATATTAGAAATAAATACCATGTCCTTTGTTTGATATTTCTGAATGACTCCCAAAATCTGATAGCAGTAAACTAAAGCAGTGTCGTATTGTTTCAGGACCCTTAGCTGACCGATCATATTACTTTTTATGAGCGTATTTAAAGATATATTTTTTGGATCGGCGTATTTAAGGGCTTCTTTGTATGTTTCAAGTGCCGACTGATCCCGGCCCATGTTTTTATAAGTATTTCCGATCGCATTTAAGCTCGAAACCATCGAGTTTTTTTTGTTATGTTTTTTAGCCCACTCAAAATTTTCGATAAACAATGGCAGTGCCTGGTTAAAGTTGGCGAGATTAAAATTGGCTATAGCAAGACGAAACCTGCTTTTATACATTAGCGTATCGTTTTTAAGGCCGCTTGCCATTTCGAATGCTTTGCCGGCTGCTTTTTTAGCCTCAAGTGGATCCTCGTTTTCCAGACTATCCGCATGCGCGATTAATTGAAGTATTTCTGCGATATCATTTTGAGAATTGACCAAGCCAGAGCAAGCCAAAAAGAGGAATAAAAACATCCTTTTTATCGGATTAAATGTGCTTCCGGAAGAGCTTAAAAAATTAAAATTCACGATTGATAAATATTTATTAAAGATATTATTTTTAACTAACTTTGTATCATAAAACAAATATACCATGTTAAGTTCAAAAGTAAGTAATGCCCTAAACAAACAAATTGAATTAGAGGCATCCTCATCACAATATTATCTGGCAATGGC
>JAHEYE010000327.1 GCA_023251695.1 Sphingobacteriaceae bacterium
CCTTATACTGATGTGTTTTCCCAAAAACATCGGTTACTTTAATTTTGTATACATACACATCTTCCTGGGCTCTATCCTCGCCATTGCTACCGTTATTCACCTTGCCATTCCAGGGTTCGTTTTCATTGTTGGTGTAGTATAACATTTTACCCCAACGATCAAATATCCACATCTGAAAATTGCTCACATTAAAGCCTTTTCCTATGAAAAAATCATTTTTACTGTCGCCGTTAGGTGAAAAGGCATTGGGAATATAATAGGTCCACTCGGGGTTAACTATTAATTGATGTTCTACCGAATCTACACAACCCTCCGGACTTCGGGCATGTAACCATATGGAATAAGTCCCGGCCTTATGGTAAAGATGGCTGGTGTCTCGCAAAGTACTAATCGCTCCGTCTCCGTAGCTCCACAACCAAAAGTTGGCTCCTATGGAATTGTCTGAAAAATAAACTAAACCGTCGGATTCGTCTGTTTCGTTAGGGCTTAAGGAAAAGGCGGCTATGGGTTGAGGAAATACACGAATCATGTCTTTCCATGTGAATGAACTTTTGCAGGTGTTTTTGGTTTCTACGCTTAATGAAACCGGATAAAGGCCGGGAACGTTGTAACAGTGGTAAGGAGATTTAACGGTAGAGGAGGCGCTATCACCAAAGTTCCAGTTCCATTTGTTTACCGAGTCCGCAGAAGAATAGGTCAGGTCAATGAAATTAACACATAAGGGATAACATCCTTCGTATTTGTCGGCATCTAAATTAGCTTCGGGTAAGGATGGAATAATTAAGGTTTGGCGAACGGTAGAGGAACAGCCATAAGATGAATAAACGGTGAGGGAGGGGAAATAAACTTTGGCTGTATCGTATAAGTGAGTAGGTAATTGAAGGCTCGATGTATCGTTGGTGGCGTCATCAAAGTTCCATTTCCACGATACTATATCTGTACTGGGAATGGATAAATCTTTGAACTGAACGGGCATGTTTAAACAAACCGGAGAGGCCGAAAAATGAGCAACAGGTTGAGGATGGATTAAAACCGGTAATAGGGTATCTTCTTTACAATTCCTGGAAGTAGTAATGGTGAGCTGCGCATTAAAGGTGCTGTCTTTTCCATAAATGTGTATTGAGTTTTTAACGCTGCTAAGGTTAGAGTTATCGCCAAAGTTCCACAACCAACCTGTGATTTTATCAAGGGAATCATTCACTAAGGATAGATCTGAAAATGCAACCGGATTGCCCGCACAGGCTTCGGTTGCTTTAAAAAAGGCGGTTGGATTGCGCCATACTTTAATGGTTTTAACGGTATCATCAAAACAGCCTTTGTCTGTTTTTACATGAAGTTTAACCTGGTATTTTCCGGGGGTGTTAAATAAATGAGATGGGTTTTGAAGATTACTGGTCGTGCTGTCGTTCATGAAGGTCCAGGTCCAATTGTTAACGTTACCCGAAATACCGGGGGATTGGGATAGGTCCGTGAAAACTGCATTCTTTCTCTCGCAAGCCTCTACGTAAGAATAATCGGCAATAGGGGCAGGTATAACCTGAACGGTGTGTGATACGTTGTCTTTACATCCATTGGTATCGGCAATGGAAAGGGAAATGATATAATTGCCCGGAACCGTGTATTTGTGATAAGGCTTCTCTTTTAATGATGTATCGCCATCGCCAAAGTCCCACTTCCAACTGGTAATTTTTTGGCGGCTGTTGTTCCAGGTATAAATACTTGTAGAAGAATCGGAAAGGGATATGGAGTCGCCTATACATACATAACCCGGATTTGGAGTAAATTTTGCATAAGCAAAGGTAGGATAGATTTTTGTTCCTAAAGAAGTTTTACATCCATTCATCGTTGTTAATTCAACAGAAGCTGTATCGCCGGGTTTGGCTCCAAATAAATGAATGGATTGAGATGTTTGTCCGGTTGACCATTTATAGCTGAAACCATTGGGAGCAGTTAAGATTACGGATCCATCGGGGCTACAGGTATTGGTAACAATGCCTAATGAATCGCATTTAGCAGTAAGATAAGCGTAACCAAAATGCCCGCCCATCCCACAATCCCAGGTTTCAAACTGAATGGTAATATTTTGTCCTACATAACCCCTCAAATCAACCCCTACTGTTGTCCATGCACGATACACAAAACTAGCTGAATCTGTTGAATTTGCTTGCCTATATGGCCTTCCTCCCAAATTTTTTGCGGCAGTATACCCACAGTTTCTGTATCCGGCTACAGTAGAATCGGCGTAATCTTCTTTTTTACCACACAGAGGATCGATGAGGTTACCACCGGCATCTTTTATTGTAACAATAAAGCGTGGTTTTAATTCCTTTGCATGCGCCGGTTTCCCTGTTGTTGCATCTATATTGGTTGGATCTTGTAATACTACAGCATATTTATAAATTAACAAAGTATTGCTTGGTGTAATCGAAAAAGTATAACTTAGGTAGTCGCGCTGATATTCAACTCCATCCGTCCAGGCCGGAGGAGATAAGCTTGGATTATATCCTCCATTACCTAATCTTACACATTGTTTCTCACCGGGAGGAAGCGTTAATACATTGCCACAAGTAAAAGGGTCGGGAACAGAAGTTGTAATGATGGTATGTCTGCCCGGAACAATCCCGGTATTGTAGTAATAAGGAGGTACTAAACCTGCAAAAGGAGAATTTACACGGATATTGGTACCGGGAGTATTGTCGGGATAAATTGACGTATGCCCTACCCAGTTAGTAAAGTTGCCCATAGAAAAATCAGCATTGGCACAACCGGTAGATTGCGCATAAATAGAAGAAATGCAGCACCCACAAAGAAATGCAAAAAACAAAAATGTTTTTTTAATATTTATTTTATAAAGCATATTTACGGTTAATACTGAGAGATACAATTTGAAATAAGCCTACTAAAAACAATCGTTTTTACGTATATTTTAGGGCATAAAAAACGAAATGCCGGGCACTAATATACAAAAAACCTAAAAAAGTTTTGAGAACTTTCGTTTTTATTTAACCAAATTAACTATTCCCTTATACTGATGTGTTTTCCCAAAAACATCGGTTACTTTAATTTTGTATACATACACATCTTCCTGGGCTCTATCCTCGCCATTGCTACCGTTATTCACCTTGCCATTCCAGGGTTCGT
>JAHEYE010000328.1 GCA_023251695.1 Sphingobacteriaceae bacterium
AAAGGAAAACGTACAGCATTAAAGCATGCACGTGTTATGATTCACCAACCTATGGGTGGAGCAGAAGGACAAGCTTCTGATATCGAAATCACAGCCCGTGAAATTCAGAAATTGTAAAAAGAATTATATGAAATCATCGCTTTGCACAGCGGACAATCTTATGATAAAGTTTGGGCAGATAGCGACCGTGATTGCTGGATGATTGCAGAAGAAGCAAAAGCTTATGGAATGATTGATGAGGTACTTCTAAAGAAGTAGGGGTTCTGACTTTGTCAGAATGACGTCCTTTTACTATCGAGCTGTACTTCCCTTTTCGAACCGTCATTCCGCCGCCGAAGGCGTTAGCTGAGAAATAACATTTCGAACCGTCATTCCGCCGCCGAAGGCGTTAGCTGAGAAATAACATTTCGAACCGTCATTCCGCCGCCGAAGGCGCTAGCGGAATCTCAAAAAACCCTGAAGCACGCTTCAGGGTTTTTTGTTTACATTTAGTACATCAAATTAAAATCATGAATCGTCGCAATTTTATAAAAACAACCGGAATAACTTCAGCAGTTGCATTAACCTCAACGCAATTATTTGCTGAAACAATTACTAAACACGAACCTTCAAAAGGATTAATTGATCCGGCAACAATAAAAAAGTTGCGCGATAGAATAAAACCAATTTCGAATGAAGAACGCGCGGCTCGTTTAGAGCAAGCTCGCAAATTAATGTCGGAAAATAATATGGACGCCATCTTTATGGAGGGCGGAACTTCGTTGGAATATTTCACAGGTTCACATTGGGGGCGATCAGAAAGATTATTTGGGATGCTATTGCCTAAAAAAGGAGATGCTGTTTTTATTTCGCCAAAATTTGAAGAATCGCGTGCCAAAGAACAAACGGGAAATGCAAAATTATATTGTTGGGAAGAGAATGAGAGTCCGTTTGAATTAATAAAACAAATTTTAAAAGATACTGGCTTAACAACTGCAACTATTGGCTTAGAAGAAACAACCCGCTATTTTGTAACGGAAGGATTTCAGAAGGCAATGCCCACTGCAAAAATTATTAGTGCAACATTAATTACAGCCGGATGCAGAGGAATAAAATCAGAACACGAAATTGAATTGATGCAAATTGCCAATGAAATGCTAATGGAAGTTTATTTAGTTGCCGTTAAACAATTAAAAGAAGGTATGACCGAAAGTGAATTCGGAAAAATAATCACACAATTATTTGCTGAATTCGGTATTGGTGGAGGCGCCTTAGTTTTATTCGGAGAAGCAAGTGCACATCCGCATGGTTTGGTTAAAGAAGTAAGGTTAAAACAAAATGATATTGTGTTAATTGATGGCGGCTGCTCGGTTGAAGGATATGAATCCGATATAACACGCACAACAGTATTCGGGAAGCCAACTCAAAAAATGAATGATGTATTTAATATTGTTTTAAAAGCACAACAAGACGCACTAAAATTTGCAAAACCCGGTGTAAGTTTTGAATCAGTAGATGCCCTGGCTAGAAAAGTAATTAGCGACGCAGGTTACGGACCGGGATTTAAATATTTCACTCACCGTTTAGGACATGGTATTGGCATGGATGGCCACGAATGGTATTATGTTGTTGGCGGCAACAAACGTTTAATGGAAAAAGGAAACATGATGAGCAACGAACCGGGAATTTATATTTTAGGAGAATTCGGAATACGAATAGAAGATGAAATGCTGATCACCGAAAACGGCGCGAAATTTTTATTGCCGGTTCAGAAAAGTCTTGAAGAGATGTTTTAATTGGAACGCAGATAACACTGATTGTTATGATTAACACAGATAAAAAATCAGCATTTATCATTTTTATCTGCGTCATCAGCGTTCTATTTTTAATAATCAATCACTTGCTCCGTAATGTTTTCCGGAATGGCTCTTTCTTCGTACTGTTGAGTTCTTAATTGCGGTTCGAAGCCTGCTTCACGAATGGAATCCTGAATAGTCTTATAAGTAAAACGATGCGGGGCGCCAGCAGCACTCACTACATTTTCTTCAATCATAATACTTCCAAAATCATTTGCACCTGCATGTAAACAAATTTGCGCTGTTGCTTTTCCAACCGTTAACCATGAAGCTTGTATGTTTTGAATGTTCGGCAACATTATTCTGCTTAAGGCAAGCATCCGAATGTATTCGTCCGATGTAACATGATTTTTTACGCCCTTTACTCTTCTCAATAAAGTTCCATCATCCTGAAAAGGCCATGGAATAAATGCTAAAAAGCCTTTTGCTTCTTTTGGTTTTAATTCCTGCACATCACGTAACCATACTAAATGTTCAAAGCGCTCGTAAATAGTTTCAACATGACCGAACATCATGGTTGCCGATGTAGTTAAATTTAATTGATGTGCAGCTTTCATTACCTCTAACCATTCTCTTCCTGTGCATTTTCCCTTTGAAATTAAACGACGTACACGGTCATTCAAAATTTCTGCGCCAGCCCCGGGTAAACTATCCAGGCCTGCATCTTTTAATGCTTTTAATACTTCTGTGTGGGTTGACTTTTCAAGTTTAGTAATGTGAGCGATTTCAGGCGGACCAAGCGCATGCAGTTTTATTTGAGGGAACATTTTTTTTATTTCCCTGAAAGTATTCACATAAAATTCAAGTCCCAAATCAGGATGATGTCCGCCCTGCAAAAGTAATTGATCACCCCCGTACTTTATAGTTTCCTCTATTTTAAGTTTATAAGTAGCCATATCTGTAATGTACGACTCCGAATGTCCCGGAATGCGGTAAAAATTACAGAATTTACAATTGGCGATACAAACGTTGGTGGTATTAAGGTTCCGGTCGATGATCCAGGTAACTTTTTTTGAGTTATTTTTTTTAATGTTGCGGATTTCATTGGCAGCGAACATAAGTTCAGTTGTAGGTGCGTTTTCAAAAAGAAAAACACCTTCCTCTATACTTAAAAATTCAAGTTTTAATGCTCTTGCTAAAAGTAAATCAACATTCATGTTCCCGGTTTATTACCTGTAAATTTACAAAGACTTTTTGGTTTATTACCAAATAAAAAACCCTCCCGTTTTAGCGGAAGGGTTTAAATAACAGTTAAAATTATCTTATTTATTGATAACTAAACGTTGAACCATTTTTTCAGTTCC
>JAHEYE010000109.1 GCA_023251695.1 Sphingobacteriaceae bacterium
TATGCAAGTAATGCTAATAAAACAGTGCGTTTAACCACTGCTTTGAATCTTACAGGTGCGTCGTATGCGCATATGCAATACTGGACAAAGTTTGGGCTTGAAAAAAATTACGATGAAGTTACCATTCAGGGAAGTACCAATGGCGGTTCAACCTGGTTTCCGATTTGCGGGAAATACGAAACTGCTCCTTCATCTTTTGGGGGTACAACACCCATGTACGATGGTTTGCAGGAATTATTTGTGAAAGAAGAAATCAACCTGAATGCTTACCTCGGACTAAACCTGCTGGTAAAATTTGTTTTAACTTCTGATGGCGGTTATGAATTGGATGGTTTTTATTTTGATGATGTTGTTGTGCGTAAAATCCTTACCGTTGCTTCGGATGTGAACCAAATTAATATTGAAGATAATGTTGCTATTTTTCCGAATCCAAGCAATGGTTTGATTACATTAAAAAACACTGGCGAAACTGTTTATACCGTTAAGTTGTTTAATGAATTGGGACAAGAAGTGATTAAAACTGATAAACTGGAGGCTAAAGAAAGTGGTAAAACCTTGCATTTAGAACATTTGGAAGCGGGGATTTATTTTATTGAATTGGAGTCAGCCGAGGGTAGAATCGTTAAAAAACTAGCTTTAAATAGATAGAAATTAGGGTTTAGTAACTAAAACCGCCCTTTCAATCATTAAAACTCCTAAAAATTGCAAAAACGGAGTTTTTTTTTAAACTTAGCTTATTATTTGCAATCAAAGTATAAACTCAAATAACCAATAAAATGAAAAAACTATTTTTAACCATCGCAGTTTTAGGCGCTTTAGCTTTTAACTCATTCGCACAAGACGCTAATAGAAAAGCTGCAGGCCAACAACCTGAACTCACTATTGAACAGAGAGCTGAGAAAGAAACTACAAAAGCTACTGCTGCTTTAGGTTTAACTGAGGCTCAAAAAGTAAAATTCAAGCAATTTACTTTAGACCGTTTTAACACGAATCAACCTTTAAGGGAAAAAGCAAAAGCCAGCTCTGATAAAGCTCAAAAGCAAGCTTTACATTCACAAATGAAAGCTAATACTGATAAGTATTTTGCTAATGTAAATGGTATCTTAACTGCTGAACAGCAACCAAAATGGGCTGATCACAAGAAAAAATTTGATGAGAAACATAAAGACCAGTCAAATCCACAAGATTAACATTAATATTATTTAATTTAAAACCCGGACAACACATCCGGGTTTTTTTTTCCTAAATGTCATGCCGGGCGCAGTCGAGACGCTCTCCATGATAAAGTTTATTCCGGTTCCCGACTACGCCCGAAAGACAAAAAATGCAAGGTATCTATTTACATATTCCATTTTGCCGCAGGGCTTGCAATTACTGTGACTTTCATTTTTCGACACAATTAAAAACCAAGGGTATTTTGGTGGATGCAATTTGTAAAGAGATAGAATTGCAAAAAGATTTTTTGAAAGAGAATAAAATCGATAGTATTTATTTTGGCGGCGGCACACCAAGTGTTTTGGAGAAAAACGAACTGAAGAAAATTTTTGCAAGCTTTGAAAAATATTTTACCTGGGATAAAAATGCTGAGATTACTTTCGAATGTAATCCGGATGATTTAACAAAAGAGAAATTAGAAGAGCTAAAAGCTCTTGGTGTAAACCGGTTAAGTATCGGTCTGCAAAGTTTTGATGATACTGAATTAAAATGGATGAACCGTTTACATACAGCAGCTGAAAGTTTGGCTTGCGTAAAACTGGCACAGGAAATTGGTTTTAAAAATATAAGTATCGATTTAATTTACGGCTCTAAATTTCAAACCGTAGAAAGTTGGAAAAAAACTTTAGAGAAGGCCTTAAGTTTAAATGTACAACATATTTCATCTTACAATTTAACCGTTGAAGAAAAAACAGAATTAGGTCAGGCCGTAGCTAAAGGAAAAGAGCTAGCTGTGGATGATGAGAAAAGCTCCCAACAGTTTATTGTATTAATGGATACTTTAAGTAAAAATGGTTTCGAGCATTATGAAATTTCCAACTTCGCACAAAAAGGTTTTGAAGCCGTGCACAATACCAATTACTGGAAAGGCGCTAAATATTTAGGTATTGGTCCATCCGCACATTCTTTTAATGGGGCGGCGCGGCAATGGAATATTTCGAATAACGCAATTTATGTGAATGCTATTAATAGTAACACCGATTTTTTTGAAACGGAAACCCTTAGTAAGCTGAATCGCTACAACGAATATGTTTTAACACGCTTGCGTACCAAATGGGGCTGTGATATCAATTACATTAAAACTGAATTCGGAAATATTTTTGCCGAACACTTTACCGAAACAAGCGAAGCATTTATACCAAACGATTTGCAAAAAGAGAATTCAAATTATTCCCTAACTAAAATGGGAAAATTGATGGCCGATAAAATTGCGATGGAGTTGTTTATGTGAGATAATTTTATTAAATTTATTTAATTGAAATCCTTTTTTTACACACTAATTATACTTTTAAGTTTTGAGAGTTTACGTTCTCAATCTCCAAACTTTGTTTGGGCTAAACAATTTGGAGGAACTCTTGCAACAGGAACACCAGACATGGGTAACTCGATTAAGGTTGATCCCTCAGGAAACGTTTATACAGTCGGTGACTATGCTGGGAATGTCGATTTTGATCCAGGCCCTTCAACATATACACTTGGTAACACTATAGGAAACTTATTCATTTCGAAATTGGATGCCGCTGGAAATTTTGTCTGGGCCAAACAAATTGGTTCTGGGGCAGGCTTATATAGCAAAGGTTTTGTTTTCGATGCAATTGGAAATATATATGTTACGGGAGGTTTTTATGGTGTTGGAGATTTCGATCCAGGTCCAAGTTCTTTTATTCTTACTTCTATTGGTAACTTTGACGCGTTTGTAGTAAAATTGGATAACTCTGGTAATTTTATTTGGGCTAAACAATTTGGAGGCGGCCCCGCAACATTTGCTTATGCTATAACCGTAGATAATTCCTATAATGTTTATACAACAGGAAGGTTTATGGATTTTGCTGATTTCGACCCAGGTATAGGAACCTATAGTTTTACTACATCATCGCCAGTTTTAAGTGATTGCTTTATAAGTAAATTAGACGCTACCGGTAACTTTGTCTGGGCTAAACAAACTTTAGGTTCACAATATAATTGGGGCAATTCAATTTGCATTGATCCATTTAACAATGTTTGTTTAACCGGGTTTTTCAGTGGATCAGTTGATTTTGATCCAGGACCATCAACCTATACATTAACTTCATTAGGTGGTTATGATGTCTTTGTTTCAAAGTTAGATGCTCTTGGAAATTTTATTTTTACCAGACAACTCGGCGGAATAGGCAATGAAGAAGGAAAATCAATAAAAACAAATACCATTGGAGATTTAATCATTAATGGATATTTTGGCGCTACTGTTGATTTTGATCCAGGGCTTTCTACTTTTTCTATGACAGCTATAGCAGGCAATGATGTATTTGTTTCAAAATTAGATGCCAGCGGAAGCTTTGTCTGGGCTAAACAAATTGGTGGAATAGGAGAAGATATTCCGAGTGACCTTGCATTAGATGCAAACTCAAATGTTTATTCGATTGGCTATTTCGAATCTACTGCTGATTTTGATCCAGGACCATCTTTTTTCAATTTGAATACAGCCCCTGGTAGTAATCCATATAGGACTGATATATTTATCTCTAAACTCGATGTTAATGGTAATTTTAGCTGGGCTATACAACTTGGTGATACTTCATTTGATGAAGGTCATTCAATCGCAGTTGATATAAATAACTATGTTTACACAACCGGATTTTTTCGAAAAGACACAACCGACTTTGATCCAGGAATTGGAACTTTTACATTATGTCCAATTGGTGAACAAGATATTTTCATTCACAAAATGTGTCAAGGATGCTCTTTGGGCATTAATGAAAATATTTCCGAAAAGGAAAGTGTTCATATTTATCCTAACCCAACTAATGATATTATTAATTTGAAACTTAATGAGCATTTTATCGGAGGAAGTATTCAAATATTCGACGCGATTGGAAAACTGATTCAAACACAAACCATAAAAACCAAAAATGAGAAAATTAATTTGAATTTAAATTCCGGAATTTATTTTATAAAAGCTACAACTAAAGAAGGCGTTTCGAAAACCGAGAAATTGGTGATTGAGTAGTTACCCTCATCCGTCCGCCAAAGGCGGACACCTTCTCCCAAAGGAGAAGGGATTTAGTTTTTCTTCCTGAACGAAAGCACAATCGGCACACCACTAAAATCCCATTGCTCACGTAATTTATTTTCCAAAAAACGTTTATAGGATTCGTTGATATATTGCGGGAGGTTGCAAAATAAAATAAAAGTGGGCTGCCCTTTTAATTGCATCACATATTTTACTTTCACGTATTTTCCTTTAATGGCAGGCGGACCGTAATTCTCAATCAAAGGCAGAAAGAAATCATTTAATTTACTGGTGGAAATATGACGTGTACGGTTGGCGTAAACTAACATGGCAGTTTCCACCACCTTCATCAAACGTTGTTTTTCATATACGGATACAAACAAGATAGGCACATCTTTAAACGGCGCGATTTTTTCGCGGATGCGTTCTTCGTATTCTTTTGTGCTGTTCGGGTTTTTATCTTCGTATAAATCCCATTTGTTCACCACAATCATTAAACCTTTATGACTCCTCTCCACCAATCCTAAAATAGAAACGTCCTGCGCTTCAATTCCCGCGGTGGCATCAATCATCAACACACACACATCGCTATGTTCAATCGCATTAATGGCGCGCATCACGCTGTAAAATTCAAGGTCTTCATGCACTTTTGCTTTTTTACGCATCCCCGCAGTGTCTATCAGCCAAAAATCATTCCCGAATTTTGTATAACGTGAATCAATTGTATCCCGTGTTGTTCCGGCAATGTCTGTTACAATATTTCTTTCTTCGCCTAACAAAGCATTTGTCAAAGATGATTTTCCAACGTTTGGTCTGCCGATGATTGCTATACGGGGTAATACTTCAGGATTCAATGCGCCTTCATCAGGTGGTAATAATTTTACCAAAGCATCCATTAAATCACCGGTACCGCTTCCGCTGTTTGCGGATATAGTATAAACTTCTCCTAATCCTAATTGGTAAAAATCAGCTGCGTAAGCAGCACGCTCATGATTATCAACTTTATTAGCTACAATTAATATTTTTTTGTTTTTGCTTTTACGAACAAGGTTGGCAACCACTTTATCAAATTCAGTTACGCCTTCCGTCACATCTACCACTAACATTAATACGCTGCTCTCATCAATTGCAATTTGCACTTGCCTGCGAATCTCCGCTTCAAACACATCATCACTTCCATGAATGTATCCACCGGTATCAATTATCGAAAATTCAACACCGTTCCATTCAGCTTTCCCATAATGCCTGTCACGTGTAACACCGGCTACCTCATCAACAATCGCTTGTCGTGTTTCAGTAATACGGTTAAAGAGGGTTGATTTCCCTACGTTTGGTCGACCGACTATAGCAACAATGTTTGGCATGCAGGCGCAAAAGTACTAATAATTTAAGGATTTCAGAGTTTATCCTTTAGTCGCTTCATGGCCTTCTCCACAAATTT
The DNA here is from genome assembly GCA_023251695.1 of Sphingobacteriaceae bacterium. Classification (GTDB taxonomy): domain Bacteria; phylum Bacteroidota; class Bacteroidia; order B-17B0; family Aurantibacillaceae; genus JAHEYG01. Next base: position 5,646 of record JAHEYE010000109.1, read on the forward strand.
ATCGGAGGGCATTAAAGTAGCCTGTATTCTTTTGGCGTAGTGAATGCTATCGGTGATGGCTTTTTGCTTTTCTTCAACGGTTTTCTTCTGTTCTTCTATAATGTTTTTTTGTTTTTTAGTCAGGTTAAACCTTGAATACAAAATACCGGAGAAAATAACTACAATAAGCAATATAACCAGCACCATATAGGTGTACTGTTGTTGTCTTTTTTTTTCGGCCGCAGCTTCAATTTCTTTTTTCTGTTCTTCCTGATCGAATTTAAATTCCATTTCCTTTATCAGGGCTTCTTTTTTGAATTCAGCCGAATTAACAGTGTCGCGTGCACTTATAGATGTTTTGAAGTATTGGAAGGCCTGGTCCATTCGTTTGGTTTTCTCAAATAAAATACTCAACGAGTTGCCAACCTCCATAATTCCTTCCAGGTCACCAGCCCTAGTAGAAATATCAAATGCCTCTTTGAGATGTTTTTCTGCTTCATCGTATTTCCCTAACGCCAAATTAATATCACCTAAATTTCCCTCTGCAATTGAAATGCCAATACTATCGCCGATATGGTAACATATTTTCAAAGATTTATCGAAATAATAAGAGGCAACAAAATAATCATCCTGTTTCTGAAATAATACACCAATATTATTATAGGTATCGGAAAGACCATCCTCAATATTATTGTTCAAGAAAAGGTTAACAGCCTTATTATAATAAAACAATGCTGTTTTATAATCATTCATACTCCTGTATACCAATCCGATGTTGTTATAAATAGACGCGAGATCCTGAGGAATTTTAGTTTTCTCGGTTAATTTTAAATCCTGATTTAAAAAATAAAGGGCATTTTTCGTATCCCCTAATCGCCAATACATAACACCAATTTGTCCGAGCATATCTGCTGTACCTTTAACATACCCCATTTTATCGGTGGTATTCTTCAGTTTATATAATAGCTCAAGTGCTTTTTTATAATTTCCTTTTCTAGTAAAGTTATCATTGATTGCGACTTTTAAAATAACAGCTCCATTTCTGAATTTTATTTTTTCAGTTAGCAAAAGAGCTTCGTTAAAGCAATCTTCTGCAACAACAAACTGGTGCCTTGCACAGGAAATATTCAGATTACGGATTAAGCGGCGGACTTTAACAGAATCACTTGGGGCATCAATAATATTTTCATAAGGAGCTTTACTTAAATCTACCTGAGCAGTCAGATTATTTAAAGCAATCACGAAAAAAAACTGAAATATTTTTAAATATTTTTTGATATGCTTGTTATAAAAAATTATTAATGAAATATGCTGAAAGTTGCGCTCGTGAGGTTTGACGTTTATTCTACCCAACTCTTGTAGTATTTACCATCATCAATACCCATAGCATCCTCGGTAACCATTAGCGGTCTGAATGTATCAACCATTACGGCTAATTCCTGCGTTTCCTTTTGTCCGATACTGCGCTCCATTGCACCCGGGGCCGGACCATGCGGAATTCCTTTCGGGTGTAAAGTAATATAGCCTTGCTTGATATCGTTACGGCTCATAAAATCACCATCCACATAATACAACACTTCATCACTGTCGATATTACTATGATTATACGGAGCCGGAATGGACTTCGGGTGATAATCGTATAGGCGCGGACAAAACGAACACACTACAAATGCAGGTGTTTCGAATGTTTGATGTACAGGTGGCGGTTGGTGAACACGCCCTGTGATTGGTTCAAAATTATGAATGGAGAATCCCCAAGGAAAATTATATCCATCCCAACCAACAACATCAAAAGGATGCGAAGCATAAAGCACTTCGTGTATCATCCCTTCTTTTTTTATTTTAATTAAAAAGTCACCAATCTGATCATAGGTTTCTAATTCGCCTGGTAATTTAAAATCGCGTTCGCAAAATGGCGAATGTTCTAAATGTTGTCCGCTTGCATTTTTATAACGCTTCGGTGTATAAAGCGGATGATGGCTTTCAACAAAAAAGATCCGGTTGTCAGCTGTTTCAAATTCCATCTGGTAAATCATACCGCGCGGAATAATTAAATAATCACCATACTCAAACGGAATGTTTCCCATGAATGTGCGCAACACACCTTTTCCCTTATGAATGAAAAGCATTTCGTCGGCATCAGCATTTTTATAAAAGTATGTTTTCATACTTTGCTTCGGTGCAGCTAAACCAATATGACAATCGTTATTCAATAAAAGAGTTTTACGGCTGTCCAAAAAATCATCTGTAGGTTTTATTTCAAAACCTTTCAGTAACAATGCTTTTATATTTTTGTCGACCGCAACTTTTGGTGCAACAGAATAACTTTTTAAAATTTCTTTAACTTGTGTCGGACGATGAACATGATAGAGTAAAGAAGAAAAGCCGTGAAAACCTTCGGTGCCAAATAATTGTTCGTAATAATATTTTCCTTGAGGTGACTGAAAAACGGTATGTCTTTTTTGAGGAAAACTACCGACTTTGTGATAAATGGGCATATTACTCTGTTATAGCCTTAACGTGAATGTTGTGTGTAATCGTAATGGTTCTCGCTGCAGTAGAATAAAGCGGTTCAAGTTTATATTTAAAATAAACGCTATTCTCCATAAAACGGTTTTTCAGATTAAAGTCATTCATGTAAATGTTTTTATTGGTAGTAGTTGAATACAAAGAATCGTCTTGCGTTACTGTAGTACCGCTTCTTTTCTTTTCGTTGTAATAAAAAGAAATTTGTTGTTCAGGAAGATTTGTTGCGTTGATATAAAACTTAATAGACTTAATAAATGAAAGGCCTGCAGTTGTAGGTGTTTTTACAGCAACATTGAAGCTGGTATATTTTGCCTCTCCCACCAAATTAGCATTGGTTTTGTTTTTCGCTAATTCATCATTTATGCGTGTTATTACATCCGGTGAGGTTAAAGTATAAGTTATGCCGGTTGTCATGGTCGGCAACGCCAGATCTGTTGAATACAGAATATCAAACTCAAGATTTGTTTTCTTTTTAGTGCAACTTGAATAAAACAAAACTGCTAAAACTACAATTGAAGAAATAAAAACTTTTTTCATGATTCTCTCTTTTAAAAAATAACCAAAAGAATACCTTTTGATTAAGCCCTATAAAGATAAACCTTTTTTTATTATTTCAGAAAGATTTGGCCTTAATCTGCTTTTATAAACCGACAAGCATTCGGGGCCGTTTTTAATGCGGCCTTTGCGCAATTTACGCTGTTCTTCAATGGGTAAGGCAGCAATTTCCATGCATTTAGGAGTGCAGCAGCCTTGCATTTTTTCTTCGCATTCAGTGCATTGGATGAATAATAAATGACAATCGTCATTCTTGCAATTTACATGCCTGTCGTTTGGTTTTCCGCATTGATGGCATTTCGCTAAAATATCATCTGTGATTCTTTCACCAATACGCTCGTCGAACACAAAATTGATGCCCCTGAACTTACTTGCGATGCCTTGTTCTTTTACTTCTTTAGCATATTGAATAATACCTCCCTGCAGATGATTTACATCTTTAAATCCTTTGAATTTAAAATACGCACTTGCTTTTTCACATCGGATTCCTCCTGTACAATACATTACCACTTTTGTATTTTCTTTACCTTTTAAATGTTCAATTACTAATGGTAACTCTTCACGGAATGTATCCGCATCCGGACAAAAAGCGCGGTCGAAATGCCCTACTTCACTTTCATAATGGTTCCGCATATCAACAACAATCGTGTTCGGATCGTTTATTGCTTCATTAAACTCTTTAGCGTTCAAATATTTCCCGGTATGGGAAGGATCAAATTTTTTATCGTTAATGCCGTCAGCAACAATGTGTTTTTTTACTTTTATAACCAATTTGTAAAATGATTTGCCGTTCCCATCGACCGCCATCTTAAAAGGAACATCTTTAAAATAAGGATTTGAATGAATTAGTTTTACGAAAGCATCCCAGTGATGTTCAGGCACGTTCATTTGGGCATTAATACCTTCTTCAGCAATATAAATCCGCCCGTAACAATTCAATTCATTTAGTTGAATAAATAACTCGTCGCGTGTTTTTTGCGGGTCAGCAATATTCACGTACCGGTAAAAAGACAGGGTTTTACGGAGGAAAGTTTCTTCCTTGAGTCGTTTTTTTAATTCGACCTTCGCTATTCTGTTAATTAATTGAGCCATTTTAATAGTTATAAATGCAAGTTATACTATTAATAATTTCTGAATTTTAGATGTGATGAATTTTAAAATGAAAAAATACAATTCAACAAATCAAAAATTCTCCATCCCGATTGCTATCGGGACAAAAATTATGTTTACGTTTGCAAAGATAGTTTATTTACCTAGTATTTTGAGCTGATTTACGTCATGGGTACGAAAGACGATACCATATTAATTATAGGAGCAGGGGGGCAAATTGGCATTGAACTCGCCAATGAACTCAGTAAAATTTACGGCGATAATAATGTGATTGTGGCAGATCTAAAGCCAATTCCAGCTTTACCCAAAAATCCATTTGAAAAATTAGATATTTTAGATAAGACGGCTTTGTTTGAACTTGTGAAAAAACACAAGATAAAACAGGTTTATTTATTGGCCGCTTTAC
>JAHEYE010000110.1 GCA_023251695.1 Sphingobacteriaceae bacterium
TATTAATAGACTATAGGTAATTAATAAATACTGTAAACTCACCACAATTCGTATCAAGCGCGCAATTTCCGCCAATGTCAACATTCACTGTTCCGCCAAAGCGTGCACTGCGGATTTCAATGGTATGGGCTCCCGGGTTGGCAAGGAATGTAGCTGATGTAGGACAAACCTGAAACGAGTTTTGGTTAGTACCATTAAGTGTTTCAATACGGTTCCATCCACCAACAGGTAAAAATGCGCCGTCTAAATAAATAATTACATCAACAATACTATAAGCTGAAGTTGTTGTTAACACGTTTCTTATTCCAATATCACCCATTACAGTCACGGAAGCAGTTTGTCCCGCCGGAATAGTAAAGGCAGCTGTTAAACCAGGTTGTGCTGTATGGACAGTTGAACTAATATTAAGGCGTCCTGCAGTACCATACATTTGCATGATGTCCTGTTCTTTTTTTAAACATACCCAGGCTGGCGAAGCCGGTGTACCGGCGTTATAATAATAACCCGCTCTACAAGGCATTGCTACGTTCGTATTCCAAACCGTTAATCCTGTGGCAGGCAAAGGAATGGTGACACCATCCGTCTGACTGGTTAAGTTAATATTTGGATAAAGCACCCCTTTGTTAGTAGAAGACACATCTAACATGGCGCTTGCGTTTGGTAAGGCACCGGTAGCATTAATTCCAATATTCTGCGATATAATATTTCCGCTCCACAAAAACGGTAATAATAAAATTAAAAATTTAGCTTTTCTCATGTGTTTATTTCTTTAATTATTAAGTTTATTTTACTTATTTTTTATTATAATATTACTACTTAGGTTTAACCAGAATTTTTTCTTCATCACGCGAAATAATAACCGGCTCAGGTTTAACTACGCCTGAAGATTTTGTTTCCCCATCTGTTTTTAATTCGGATGATGAAACTTTCGCATTATCAGATTTATTTTCCTGTGGTTTTTCTTTTATTAATGATGCATCCGCTTTTTTCGAATCATCCTGACTAAATGCAACCGCAGAAATCCAAATGAAAATAAAGAGTAGTATGGTTTTATTTAATTTCATGTTAATCAAGAATAAATAATGTTCTGTGACCATTTAAACCGGAAGCAACGTTATTAATGATTAGCGTTGTAGCAAGGTTACAGGCAGTAGCGCTTGCATCACGCCACCAACGGATGGATAATGTAGTAGAAACACCGGGCGTTACCGCTACCGGATATGCTAAAACTGTATTCCAGATAAGAGACATGTTCCCGTTAAAATCGGTTCCGCCAAGTGGACATTTAGTACCGGTTACTTTAACAGCACCATTATATAAATCAAAATATCCATTAATAGCACCTGGGCCGGTGGTACAAGCCCCTATTCCTAAATTACCTGAACAAGAGAAGTAAAGAAATACAGTCGAATTTTGTGGTGTAAAAGTGATCGACATTGCATTCATTGCCACCGCAGTCGCAACACTGTTCGCATTTGTATTAATATCAGTTACCCCAATTGAAGAGTATTTTCTGGTGTTCGAAAGCTGTACCCAATTCGGAGCTGCCGGAGTTCCGCTGTTATAATAATAATAGCCGGGTAATAATCCGCCGCCTGCTCCTAAATTCCAAACCAATAAACCGGTTGCCGGACTGGCAATAGTAACAGCATCCGTAGGGCCTGTTAGAGTAACATTAGGAATTAAAACGCCTTTATTAGTAGAAGAGACATCCAACATAGCGCTGTTATTTGGTAATGCGCCCGTTGCGTTAATCCCAATGTTTTGTGAAAACGATACATTGCACAAAACAAACAATGCAGCGAAAAATGATAGTGACTTATTCATGCTTTAATTTTTGAGTTATTAAACAAATTTATGCAATTTAAGGAAGCCCTTTAAATGGCATTTTAGCAAAATGTTGACTTTTAAATAAATAGCTTTAATTAAACCCTTGTAGGTGATTATTAACAAAAATTATACCAAAATCAAAAAGGCGGGGTAAAACCCGCCTTTTTGTTAATAATATATGCCTAAACTACCTGAAAAGGCCCACAGAACCATTCTTTTTATATTCTTTACCATCGAAACCGGTGGCAATAACAAAGTAGAAATAAGTACCATCCGTGGCTTTCTGACCATTATTAGTAATACCATCCCAGGCAGCTTTCGCTCCAATGAAATCGTACATCAACTGACCCCATCGGTTAAATATTTGTAACTGTATTTCTTTTACCCCTGTTGATTTAATTGTAAATAAATCGTTAGTGTTGTCGCCGTTCGGTGTAAACACGTTTGGTATTTCAATACTAAATCCGTCTTCAATAACAATAACAGCTGTTGCCGTAGCAACGCAAGCACCTGACGACACCACTAAAGTTACAGTGTAAGTTCCGGCTGCATTATATGTATTCGTAGTATTGTAAGTTGTTGATGTATTACCATCTCCAAAGTCCCAAGTATATGTAACCGATGGTGTGGATGTACTTCCATTTGTAAACACTACAACTTGAGGCGCAAAACCGTTTGTAATATCAGGTGTAAATGTTGCCACCGGTGTGCTGTTAGCTACATTCACGCTGCTTGTTGAAGAACAACCCGTAATCGTATTTGTTACTATTAATATATAAGTACCGGGCTGATCTACAATTGGAGTCCCTGTTGTTGAACCTGTAATAGTACCTGGACCAGTCCAGGAATAAACTACATTAGGATCAGGAGAACCTCCGTTTAGAGTAACAGTTGCTGTACCTCCGCAAGGCATAATAGCACTTGCAACCGAAGTTGCAGTTGGAGCAGCAGTATTTGATAAAACACTTATCGTTTCCGTTGAAGAACAACTGGTACTTGTATTTGTTACAACTACCGAATAAACACCTGCTGTATTTACAGAAATACTTTGTGTTGTTGCTCCTGTACTCCAGCTATATGTAACAGCAGCTGATGCATTAGCAGTCAGAATATTAGCGCTATTAGTTGGTGAACAACCTAAACCAATTGTTGATGATGAACTTATTGTTAATGTAGGAACAGCAGTAGTTCCAACTACAATAACAGATAACGAATTTGAAGTACATCCTGTAATGGTATTTGTAACTGTTACACTATATGTACCGTTTTGATTAACTGTAACGCTGCTATTCGTAGTGCTGCCAATAATTCCCGGACCGCTCCACGAATAAGTGACGTTAGTTGAAGGTGTATAGGCAGGATCAATTGTTACTGTCGGATTTGCGCAACTTAAAGGACTGGCTGTTCCTGTGCCTGCTACAAATGTCGGAGCAGTTGTAGCATCAGTAACGGTAAGAATTGCCGGAGATGTACAACCGTTTGTTGCTGTAATTACGCAAGTATAAGTGCCCGCTGCAGTAAAGGTAACTACACTACCTGTTGTCGAACCCGAAATACCTGAAGCAGGGCTCCAAGAATAAGAACCTATAGTAACTGTAGATGTAATGTTAACGCTTATAGTTGGGTTAGCCGTTATACAAGTAATACTTGGTGAAGAGTTGCTTAATGAGAATGTTGGAGCCAAAGTGTTCGGTGAAACCGCTGCAATTGCAGCCGCTGCAGAACAACCGTTAGTTCCGGTTACAACAACACTATAAGTACCATTTCCGCTAACAGTTGCGGTTGCAGATGTTCCACCGCTGGAAACAACACCCGGACCTGATGCCATCCATGAATAAGTAGATGCACCCGTTGCAGTTGCAGTTAATGCCACTGTTGAATTAGTACAAGATAAGGTAAAGGTTGGTGGATTAATTGATACACCTGTTGGAGCGTTGGTACTTGAACCTACGGCAACAGTTTCAGTTCCAACACAACCGTTATTTGTGTTTGTAACAATAACTGTATAAGTGCCACCTAAACTTGATGTAATTGTAGATAAAGTATTTGTTCCAACAATTCCCGGTCCTGACCAATTGTAAGTATAGGTACCCGCGCCTGCACCCGCTGTTAGAGTAGATGTTGTGCTGCTACAAGTAATAACATTTGATGAAGTTGTAGTTGGTGTAACTGCTGCATTATCATTCGTAACACTATTGGTAATAATTGAAACACAACCGTTTAATAAATTAGTCAACGTTAAGGTATAAACTCCTCCCATGTTAACGTTAATGGTTGCAGTACTGCTTCCGGAAACAATTCCCGGACCACTCCATGTATATGTTACAGGAGAAGCGGTAGTAGTTGCTACAACCTGAGCTGAAGTATTAGTACAAGTTATGGTGTTTGAATTAGCTAAAGTTGCTGTTGGGATACTGGCATTGGGCACAACAGTAAATACTGCGGGTGCGCTTGGACAACCATTAGCCGGATTTGTAACTGTCATTGAGTATTGTCCCGGTGCACAAGCCGTAGCTGTATAAGATGTTGCCCCGGCACAAACTCCACCTGTCCAAACCACAGTACATGAACTTGGATTGGCACTACCAATCAAATTAACTGAAGGGGTTGCGCAGGTAATAGTTACAGAACCACTTCCTAAAGCAGTTGGTGGCGTTGTGTTCGTTCCTACAGCAGCCACAGCTGAACTCGTACAACCGTTAACTGCACTTTGAACAACAAGCGTATAATTTCCTGAAAGAACAACATTCACAGTTTGCTGGTTAGCAGGACCTACAATACCACTACCTAACCAAGAATAAAGAACTCCTGATGAAGGATTGCCTGTTAAGGTCAATGAAGAAGTTGAACAAGTTAAAGACTGACTTGGAATTGCTGTTTGAGTAGGCGCTGTTGTATTGGTATTTGCTACCACAACTGCTGCCGGTGCCGAACAACCGTTAGTTCCTGTAACAACAACAGAATATGTTCCTCCGCCGTTTCCTGTTGCGCTTGATGATGTTGCTCCTGATGTGATTGAAGAACCTGCAGGTGCAGTCCATGAATAAGTTAAACCGGTTGGTGTAACACCAAGGTTAATTGCAGCAGAAGTACAGGTAACAGTACCTGATGATGTAGCCGAAATACCTGTAGGGACAACAGTATTAAATGGAGCCGAAGCAGTTGCCTGAGCCGTACAACCGTTAGTTGCACTTTGGAAAACTAAAGTATAAGTACCCGGACCGGATCCTGTTGTGTTACCATTATTTACGCCTCCGGTTATTGAACTTCCCGATGGGGCAGTCCATGTATAAGTTCCGCCACTCGAAGGAGCACCGCTTAAACTGAAAGTTTGACTTGCACAAGTAATAGAACTTGTTGCAGAGGCTGTCACGCCAACAGGCGCAACAGTATTGAACGGTGCAGCAGCAGTCGCCTGAGCTGTACATCCATTAACCGAACTTTGGAAAATTAAAGTATAGGTTCCAAGACCATTAGCAGTTGTATTCTGATTATTTACGCCGCCGGTAATTGAGCTTCCCGCAGGGGCCACCCAAGTATAAGTTCCACCTGAACCAGGTGCACCTGCTAAACTAAGTGTTTGACTTGTACACGTAATTGAACTGGTTGCATTCGCAGTAACACCAACAGGCGCAACAGTATTGAATGGTGCAGCGGCAGTTGCCTGAGCTGTACATCCATTGACCGAACTTTGGAAAATTAAAGTATATGTTCCAAGGCCATTAGCGGTTGTATTCTGATTGTTTACACCACCTGTAATTGAGCTTCCTCCCGGGGCTACCCAAGTATAAGTTCCACCTGAACCCGGTGCGCCTGCCAAACTAAGTGTTTGACTTGTACATGTAATTGAACTGGTTGCATTCGCAGTAACGCCAACCGGTCCAACAGTATTAATTACTGCGGCAGCAGTTGCCTGGGCTGTACAACCATTCACAGCATCAGTAACTCTTACAGTATATGTACCAGGACCAGAACCTGTTGTGTTTTGATTATTTACACCGCCTGTTATTGAGCTTCCCGCAGGAGCTGTCCAAGTATAAGTCATTCCGGCAGGATTAGAAGTTAAGTTGATAACACTGTTTGTACAGGTTACAGATGCAGAGCTTCCTGCTGAAGGAGAAGGCGCAACCGTATTAATAAGTGCAACAACTGTAGCCTGAGCCGTACATCCATTTACTGCACTTTGTATTTTTACAGTATAAGTTCCAGGACCGGAACCAGTGGTATTTTGGTTATTCACACCGCCTGTTATTGAACTTCCTCCGGGGGCTGTCCAAGTATAAGTTAAACCACCTGTTGTTGAAGTAAGATTAATAGCATTATTATTACACGTTATCGAGCCGGATGTACCTGCTGAAGTTGAAGGAGCAACCGTATTTATCTGTGCAGCAACAGTAGCATTTGCAAAACACCCGTTTGCAGGATCTACAACGCGCACTGTATATGTTCCGGGACCCGAACCGGTAGTATTCTGATTATTTACACCGCCTGTAATTGAGCTTCCACCCGGAGCAGTCCAGGTATAAGTCATACCCGCAGGATTAGAAGTTAAGTTGATAACACTGTTTGTACAGGTAACAGAGGCAGAAGTTCCTGCAGTTGCAGGAGGAGCCACTGTATTAAATCCTACAGCAACGGTGCTGGTTAATGAAGTACATCCACCAGAAGTTACTGTTAATGAATAAACACCTGCCGAACCTACAACAGGGCTAGCAGTTGTACCACCCGAAACAATTCCGGGACCGCTCCAAGCATAAGTTCCACCACCGGAACCTGCCATGACGGTTGTTATATTCACACAAGTTAAAGATTTTGTAGGGCCCGCATTTGCGACGGGTAATGCGTTTACAGTAATGCTATTTGTTGTTGCATTACCACAAGTTGGCGTAATCCCAACCGTATAAGTTACAGGCCATGAGCCGGCACCGGTTAAAGTAGGACAAAAGTTACCACCACTCATACCTATCGCTGCAGTAAAGGTACCTCCTGCAGTTCCTGTTATTGTTCCCGGACTAACACAAGGTCCGTTAGCACATAAAGGTCCGGTAGCAGTCCAGCTTGAAACGTATGGATTGGTAATTGAAATGGTTCTGGTTACAAGACCACCACAAGTTGGCGTACCCTGACTATTGAAATAATATGAGACAGTATAAATACCCTGCGCCATCTGATAAGTATCCAACCAAAAGTCACCATTATTTGTATTAAGTGATGCTGATGGGACAACGGCCGGTGCAATAGTATAACCAACCGTTCCAATATTGGTACCTGCAGGAATAGTGATAGTTTGACAGCTGTTAGCTACTGAATTATTCCAAATACCTGTTGTGATAGGCACGCTGTTATAACAACTAGCAACTGTATAATTCATATTGGGAGCGATGGCAGTATTACATAAAGTATAGCCATGCCCTTGCGTAGGGTCTACGAAGAACATAGATAAAGTGTAACTGCTTGTGTTAGGAAGAATGCTGTTACAAGCAACAGAACACAAATCATAAATATTAGTGTTTGCGCCCTGACCAACCGCTAATGAATTATTGGTTGCAGCGTTGGCGTTTGTTAATCCAATAATAATGCGGATACAAGGTGTTGTTCCATTATTACCAACGGCGAACTGTGTGGGGCTGATATTTATAAGATTGGCATAAGTACAAGGGATGGTTGCTGTCATTGGAGCAAAGGTACTTCCATCATACACGCCTAAACTAGGTGTTAAACACCCCATTGGGGCATTCTGAGCTTTGTTCTCATTAAACGAGAATAAAACGAAAAACAATAAAGCTAATTTGTAAAGATTTTTCATGTTTGTATTTATTCAGAGATTAATGAATTTTGATTTTCAGGTTTCAATAAGTGCTTGTTTTTAGAAATCCAGTCGTTTAATACAACGAGATAATCTTTTTTGGAAGTAAAACTATCCGATTTCGGAGTCTGCGACGGAATTATTGCGTCGATAAAAATCGTTTTGAGTTTTTCGTCATATCCAAAATAAGCCGAATAAACGGTCGTGCCATTTTTAACCATGGCATCGTGTCTGTTCTTAAACTCAATAAATTTAGGGTCCTGCATTGCATCAGTTCTGCTTTTGTTATCTACAGAAGACTGACTAAAAGAAAAAGTGGCAAGAAAACAGGAGAACGAAAAAAAGAATAGTTTTTTCATGTTGGATTAAATTTCGACTAAGTTAATAAAAAAATTGTAAAAATCAACCAATAGAATAACTAATTACTAATTGATAATCAATCAGTTAATTCAAAACTCATCTAAATTGTTTTAAGTATTTACCAACGGCTTTTTAGGTATTTCTGTTCTAGATTCCCTACAAAATCGGACACATTTCTGTTGTTCGGATTTATTTTGAGAGCGGCCTTATAAGCCTGAATGCAATTAGCGGTATCCTTTGCTTCGAAATAGGTTTTACCTAACAAAACATGAAGAAGCTCCATTTCCGGATGATCCTTTATTCTCGATTTAAAAAAATTGATACCTGTATTTATATCAGTTCTGCTGTATAAATCCTGCAAAACTTCATAAGGAACACTAAATTCATTTTTAATGTCGTTCTTGATAGCCAGAAATAAATATTTTTTTGCATTTTCAACATCTCCAAGCCGGAAATAAGAAATACCAATATTACAAATTACTTCCTTTTTAGTTGAATCGCGCTTAAAGGCTAATTTAAGATAAGGTAAAGCTTCCTCGGGTTTCCGTTCGTAGGTCAAATACAAAAACGAAAGGTTATTATAACATCCTCCGCATGAAGAATCCGTTTGCACCGCATTCTTTAACAAAACTTCGGCTTCACGAATTTTCTTCACCTTATCGTACTCCGAAATTTGATTTGATTTACTCGGATCGCTGATGTTAATAATGAGCTGACTAGTGGTTAAGAGTGCAAGCTTAACAGATTCGGGATATTTTTTCACATCCGCTTCAAATAAAATACTTTTACTCTTCCAATCTTTATTCCTGTTGAACACAACAACCAATGAAACGAGCAGAACAGCGATCGAAACACTTTTTTGAGACATATTAAAATCAGAAAATTTCTGATATTTAGTTTTGCCTTTGTTGAGCTGATGGAAAAAATAAAACATCATTATGGTAAAACCCACCGAAGAGAAAAACAAGAAACGGTCGGCCACCACCCCCGCTGCCGGCGTGACCACATTTAAATACATAGAAATAAACCCCGAAAAAATAACCACACCATACCAAAGCATATCCGGCTTCTTAAACCGCGTAAAAAAGATATATCCCAGAAACCCTGCAAAGACCAAACCAAGTAGCGCGTAAATAGATGTGAAAGAAAAAATAGGCAAAGTATTATAACCATAATAGCAAACCATTTTATCCGGCCAAAACATCATTTTAAGATAAAAACCCAAAGAATTAAGTCCAGCCGAAATATTATCAACCACTTCATGCCCGAAATACAAAGGGTTCTCGAAATATTGAAATGTTCGGTGTTGCTCAACCGTTTTCCTGTCGAGCATCGTACCCTTTGTTACTTTGTAAATAAAATAAGAAAGAAAAAATGCAACTAACAAAGTTAAAATCAACTTCACATTGCCGTTATACTTTTTATAAATGATCAACGGAATAATGACTATTAATGGAACCACGTCGAACTTACTCAGAAATGCGAGACCAAATAAAAATATAGCAAGACCTAATTTTACAAAGCTTTTTGTTTCCATATACTTAATAATGTAAATGAAAGATGAAAACGAAAAAATAAAACTCAGCAATACATCCCTGTTCTTTAAACTCGCAACAACCTCGGAGTGAACCGGTATAAAAGCATAAACCACAACAATAAAAAATATAGTAAACTCATTTATATTATTCAGAATAAGTTTCAAAAGATTAAACAGAACAATTAAGCAAACCGCATACAGTAAAACATTCACTAAATGACTTAATGGAAGGTTTTCTCCCCACAAACCATGTTCGATAGCAAAGGCTACTTTTACCAACGGACGATATTCATAATTATTCCCGCTTTCATCATTCACGTGAAATAATTTAAAAACTTTTGGGATGGACTTAAAACCTTTGGCTGTGATATTTGAGGGGCCCGTTACAAATTCATCATCCAAAGCATAGCCGTTTTTCAAAGTATTTCCATAAAGCAATAAGGAGATAACTAAAAAAATGATTTTGTACTTATGCTTATACTGGGAAAATTTCATTCAGCGCCTTTTAATTATTCTATAAATTTAAAAAATTGTTTATCCTTTTTCATCTTTTCAAATAATAAATCTGAAATTAAGCGGTGGCCTTTCTCATTTGGATGCGTATCCCACGACGAAAGTTGTATTTCTTCAGGATTTTGTCCATTGTAAACGCCGGAGAGATCAATGCTGTAAAAACCAATCCGGTTTT
>JAHEYE010000329.1 GCA_023251695.1 Sphingobacteriaceae bacterium
GCAAGCAGAACACGGAATAGATAGTCAGACTATTTTAGTAAGCGACGACGAAAATGTGATTCAGAAAATTAATCTGGAGTTAGAAAAACAGCTAAATCAGTTATCAAGAAAAGAAATTGCTAAAGAAGCATTAAAGAACAGTAAAGCAATTTTAGTTTCAAGCTTAGAAGAAGGAATTAATTTATTAAACGAATATGCACCTGAACACTTAATTATTGCTTGTGAAAATGAAGAAAACTTAGTCGGAAAAGTAATTAATGCGGGTTCTGTTTTTTTAGGGAATTATTCCTGCGAAAGCGCCGGTGATTATGCCTCAGGTACAAATCACACGCTCCCAACGAATGGAAATGCAAAAGCCTATAGTGGTATTTCACTGGATAGTTTTGTGAAGAAAATCACATTCCAGAAATTAAGTAAAGAAGGAATTAAAAATATCGGTAATACAGTTGAACTCATGGCTGAAGCTGAAGGATTGGATGCTCACAAGAATGCGGTGAGTGTTAGGGTAAAGGATTTAGGATTTAGGATTTAGGATTTAGGATTTAGGATTTAGGATTTAGTTTAAAGTAAATATTATGTTTGATTTAGATAAAATAATTAGAGAAAATATTAAAAAGTTGAAGCCGTATTCTTCCGCAAGGGATGAATTCAAAGGTAAAGAAGGAACTTTTTTGGATGCCAATGAAAATTCGTTTGGCTCACCTCTAAATTCCCCCTTCGAAGGGGGACGTCCGAAGGACGGGGGGATGTACAACAGATATCCAGATCCTTTACAATTGGATGTAAAAGAAAAACTTAGTAAAATTAAAGGCCTCCCCATTCAAAATATCTTTCTTGGAAATGGTAGCGACGAAGCCATTGACATTTTGTTCAGAGCATTCTGTAATCCCGGGATTGACAATGTGATTATTTGTCCGCCTACCTACGGCATGTATGAAGTCTCTGCTAATATTAACGATGTAAATATTATAAAAATTCCTTTAACCCCGGAAGAATTCCAGTTGGATACAGAAAATATTCTAAAAGCAATAAATCCGAATACGAAACTGATTTTTATATGTTGTCCGAATAACCCAACCGGTAATGGCGTAAAATGGAGCTCAATTAAAACAATTCTTGAGAATTTTTCCGGACTAGTTATTATTGATGAAGCTTATATCAATTTTGCCGGCTATAGAAGTTTAATTCCGGAATTACTGAATTATCCAAACCTGGTCATCCTTCAAACTTTATCAAAAGCATGGGGACTAGCCGGATTAAGAATAGGAATGGCTTTTGCTTCAGAACCTATTATTGACATTTTTAATAAGATTAAGCCCCCTTATAATATTAATTCCGCCTCGCAACAATTAGTTTTGGAAGCCTTAGATAATACGGATAAAGTGAATGAATGGATCAAAGAAATTGTAGAGGAAAGAAATCTAATGAGTAAAGAATTATCACAATTACCATTTATTATTAGGGTTTATCCGAGTGAAGCGAATTTTCTTTTAATTAAAATAAAAGAGCCCCAAGCTCTTTATAACTATTTGGTCTCAAAACAAATTATCATTCGCGACAGAAGTAATATGGAATTATGCGAAGGCTGTTTGCGGATTACAATCGGAACAAAAGAAGAAAACAGATTATTAATTGAAACATTAAAACAATACAAATGAAAAAAGTATTATTTATTGACAGAGACGGAACATTAATCTGGGAGCCACCCGATACGTTTCAAATTGATAATTTTGAGAAGTTAAAATTTCTTCCGGGCGTTTTTACTTATTTAGGCAGAATTGCAAAAGAATTGGATTTTGAATTAGTTATGGTAACAAATCAAGACGGGCTTGGAACAGATTCCTTTCCTGAAAACACATTCTGGCTTGTACAGAACTTCATTATTGATAGTTTCAAAAACGAAGGCATTGCCTTTTCTGAAGTCTGTATTGATAAAAGTTTTGAATCAGAAAACAAACCAACACGCAAACCAAATACGGGAATGCTGACAAAATATTTAAGCGGAAATTATGATATAGAAAACTCATACGTAATTGGTGACCGATTAACCGATGTGAAATTAGCTGAGAATTTAAAATGCAAATCTATTTTCCTGAAAAATTATGATTCAATTCCTAAGGAGACAGAATTAATAGCAGAAAACTGGGAACAGATTTATAAATTTTTAAAACAACCAAGAATTGCGGAGTATTCCCGTAAAACCAATGAAACAGATATACAGATAAAACTCAACTTAGACGGAACAGGAAAAGCCAATATTAAAACCGGGCTGAATTTTTTTAATCATATGTTAGAGCAAATTGCCCGTCACGGTTCAATTGATTTAACTATTAATGCTAAAGGCGATTTACAAATTGACGAGCACCACACCATAGAAGATGTTGGCATTGCCTTAGGAGAAGCGTTTACAAAAGCGATTGAAAATAAACTCGGGATAGAGCGTTACGGATTCTGTTTGCCGATGGATGATTGTTTAGCGCAAGTGGCGATTGATTTCGGAGGAAGAAATTGGATTGAATGGAAAGCAGATTTTAAGAGGGAAAAGATTGGTGACGTGCCAACTGAAATGTTTTTCCACTTTTTTAAATCGTTTAGCGATTCCGCAAAATGCAATTTGAATATAAAAGCGGAGGGTGTTAATGAACACCACAAGATTGAAGCCATCTTTAAAGCTTTTGCCAAGGCGATTAAGTTTGCGCTGAAGAGAGATTTGGAAAATAACGAGTTGCCAAGTACGAAAGGCATGCTATAAACTGTCAGTTCGAGCGTAGTCGAGAACCCAATGCCTCGACTTCGCTTGGCTAGACAATAATAATTATGAGAGTTGCAATAATAAAATACAATGCAGGAAATCTTCAATCGGTTAAATTCGCATTGAACAGGATTGGTATTGAACCATTGGTGACTGATTCCATTGCCGAAATTCAATCGGCCGACAAAATTATTTTTCCGGGAGTCGGAGAAGCATCAAGTGCTATGACTTATTTAAAAAGCAAAGGGCTTGACTTACTAATCCCCAACTTAAAGCAACCTGTGCTTGGTATTTGCTTAGGCATGCAATTGATGTGTAAGTATTCAGAAGAAGGAAATACAAGTTGTCTCGGCATTTTTGATTCTTCAGTAAA
>JAHEYE010000111.1 GCA_023251695.1 Sphingobacteriaceae bacterium
CAATAAATTTCAGTTGGAAATGCAGTATAAAGTAGCACCACTCAGCACGACTGCACCATTCGAAAAACAATTATTGGATTTAACAAAGCAGTTAACCGAGCATGACTGAGGCTATTGACGATTTTTTTGGTTACATTGGAATTGTGGGTCCGGCTAAACTCATCCGTATATTCTGGTTTTTTATTTTTTTCGAATTCCTCCGTTTCTTTCTTTTCGAGTTAACAACGCTTGTAATCTGGTATTTGGGAAATAAAACCCGTAAGAAAAAATACCTGGTAGCCCGTCGTAAATTATTTATAGATCGCCCACTGGTTTCAATTATTGTTCCCGGCAGAAATGAAGGTGAGCATATTTACAAATTAGTTATGTCGATGAAGGAACAAACCTATACCAATTACGAATTTATTGTTATTGATGACGGCTCCATTGATGACACCGAAAGAATTTGCAAAAGCCTTCAAAAGAATGGCTTCATTGATCTTTTTTTAAGAAACGATGTGAGGGGCGGAAAAGCATCAGCAGCAAATTTAGGTTTTCGGTATTCGCGCGGAAAAATTGTTGTGCATCTTGATGCCGATTGCAGCTATGATAATGATGCACTTGAGAAAATTATCATTCCTTTTTACCTCGACGAAAACATCGGGGCCGTTGGAGGTAATATTTTAGTAAGGAATTACAAAGACAGTTTATGCGCAACCTTACAGGCTATTGAATATTCAGACACCATTTCCGTGGGCAGGATTACTTCGAGTTATTTAGGAATTTACCGTGTGGTTTCAGGTGCGTTTGGTGCCTTTAAACGTGAGGCTCTGGAGCGTGTTGGCGGTTGGGATATTGGTCCGGGATTAGACGGAGATATTACAGTTAAGCTTAGGAAACTGAATTATAAAATAGAATTTGAACCTGAAGCTATTTGCCAGACCAGTGTGCCCAATACTTTCAAAAAATTAGTGAAACAACGTTTGCGCTGGGATAAATCCATTATCCGTTTCCGTGTACGCAAACACAAAGATGTTTTTTTTCCAAATTCTACTTTTAAATTTTCGAATTTTATTTCTTCCTTCGAGAACATTACCTATAACCTGGTATTAAATTTTAAATGGTGGGTCTATGTTATTGACATGACTTTAAATTATCCGACCATATTAATATTTATTATCCCATTCAATATTCTGCTTTATACAGTTACTAACTTTTTGAAATTCCTTATTTTCTCTCTTTTCCGCACAAGGAAAAATGAGCAGGTTTCTTATTTTCTTATTTATTTGCCTTGCCTGGTATTTTATTTCGGTCTTTATCTCCGCATTGTTCGGACGATTGCTTACATCGATGAATTATTCTTTAAACGCTCTTACGAGGATAGTTGGAATCCCGCCAAATCTTCAGCACATGCTAAAGAACTTGGCTTATAATTGTGAAATGTATTTCAAAAAAAGTTCCAGGGCTTCTTTTTTCCGTTTATCAAAATCATAACTGATTTTATGGGTGAGGTAATCCAAAGCATCGAAACTTTCGGGATGTTTAATCACCGAAACCTCAATCGCTTTTTCTATCTCTTTTATTCCCTGCTGCAAGGCGGTATTAAATTCATTTACAAATTCAGGACTGATATCAGAAGTAGTAACCCATGCCGCAAACACGAAGGGAAGCCCTGTCATTTTTTTCCACTCTTCCGCTAAATCGTACTCGTATTTATAGGTGCCATTCAAAGAAAAAGTTCTATCACCAATAACTACAGCTGCCCAATTTCCTGAAATTTGTTTTTCGTAACCTGGTTTACCATCACAAAATTCAAACTTTTTCTTCCAATAAAATTTATTAAGTACTTTAGTTAGTTTTACCGAAGACTTTGATTGGTAATCGAGGATTACTGTTTTAATTTCTTCCAGCGGCACCTCGCTGTATAGTTTCACGCTATCCACTTTTCCATTAGCGCCAATACAATAATTAGTAATTATAGTATAATGATCAAGCTCAGGCAAAAGTGCCACAGGAACAAGACCAATATCAACCTGATTGAATTTTAATTTTTGAGCACAAATGCTGGGAATGTCTTCCTGAAGTTCAATGAAATTTATTAGATCCGAGTTTTTTAAACCATACCTGAATGGCAGGGTGTTGAAATAATTTACAATGGATATTTTTATTTTATTATGGTTCAAAAGAGCTTCTGAATTCTCTAATCGGTAATGTCGATTTTCTTGAAAAACATGCCTTCGCCTTTCATGACGATTAATACGGCTGTTTTAGCTTCCTTTATCAGATCCATTGGCATATAAAATTTTACTTCATCGTTTTCTAATAGTTTTTTCTGGAAAATAATTTCACGCCCGCCGCGTTCCAGATCCTGAAAGGTAATCCGTAAAATTTCGCCGTACTTCGATTTTCCGGTGGCCACAAATTCGCGGTCCATCAATTGAGCACGGGTACATTTGATCCCTTCATCAACCGCTAATTGCGATTGGTTGGCATTAACAACAACCGAATCGGCCTTTTTAATGGTATCGGGCGGAACAGAATATTTATTTGATGCCGAAATATTAAGACTTAGCAGCCACAATATCGCCAAACATATATACCGTTTCATTGTCATCAATTCTCTAAAATGCCCTTTTAAAAAGGTTACCAAATTTAACATCATTGTCGTAAAATCAAACATTTGTTTGTAAAAAGTTATTTCTTCCCTTTTTTATGAAATTATACGTCCTGGTAAGTTAATATTTGCCTTTAATTCGTTAATTTTGTCTCTCAAATGTCTGACTCTAAATATAATCTCAGAGGGGTTTCTGCCTCTAAGGAAGACGTTCACAAGGCTATTTCCGGGTTAGATAAAGGGCTTTTTCCTAAATCTTTTTGCAAAGTTGTTCCCGATTTTTTAAGCGGGAGCCCTGAATACTGCATCATTATGCATGCTGATGGGGCAGGTACAAAATCATCTTTAGCTTATGCTTATTGGAAAGAAACCGGAGACTTAAGTGTTTGGAAAGGCATTGCCCAGGATGCAGTTATCATGAATGTGGATGATCTCATTTGTTCCGGTGCAGTAAATAATATTTTATTATCATCAACCATCGGGCGGAATAAAAATCTAATCCCCGGGGAAATTATTTCAGCAATCATTAACGGCACTGAAGAAGTTTTGGAAATGCTTCGTAAAAACGGAATTGACATTCACTCCACCGGAGGGGAAACTGCTGATGTTGGAGATTTGGTCCGCACTGTTATTGTCGACAGTACAGTTGTTTGCCGTTTAAAAAGAAATGAAATTATTTCGAACGATGGAATAAAGGAAGGAAATGTGATTGTAGGTTTATCATCGTACGGAAAAGCAACTTTCGAAACGGAATATAACGGCGGTATGGGTAGCAATGGTTTAACCAGTGCACGGCATGATGTTTTTGGAAAATTTGTCGCAGAAAAATATCCCGAGACTTACGATAATAATTTACCTGAAGAAGTTGTGTATACGGGTAACTTAAAACTGACTGATAAAATAGAAGTTTCTTATTTAAATCAGGATAAAAAAAATATTACTGAAAAAATTGCTGCTGCAAAACTTGTGCTTTCCCCTACCCGTACTTATGCGCCAATCATAAAAATGATTTTAGCTGAAATGCGAGGCCAAATAAACGGATTGGTTCATTGCAGTGGTGGCGCGCAAACCAAAGTACTTCATTTTTTAAATGACGGTTTGCATGTGGTTAAAGATAATTTATTTGATGTTCCTCCGCTTTTCAAAACCATCCACGAACAAAGCCATACGGATTATCAGGAAATGTATAAAGTCTTTAACATGGGTCACCGCATGGAAGTTTATGTAGATGAAAAATATGCTGCGCAAATTATTTCCGTTTCCAAATCATTCAATGTAGATGCAAAAATTATCGGCAGAGTTGAAAAAGGTGCCGGTAATAAAGTAACCGTGAAATCAGAGTTTGGTGTTTTTGAATATTGACGCCATTCTATTAGAATCATTTTAGCAAAACACACTTCAGTGTTTTCCCTTCCGTAACCAGTAAATATTTTTTTCCGTCCTTAAACAAATCAAAAACCAAGGGGGTCCCGGTTCCTTTGATTTTTTTTGTGATTACTTTGGTTGCAGCCGGAACCAAATGCACCTCACCTGCAATTGTGCTTAAAACAAAATAAGCCCCATCTGTATCATAAAAATAGCTGGCAGATTTATACGTATAATCCGGATTTTCGTAGGCGAATAACTCATTACCTGAAAAGTCATAACATTTTAATTTCGATTTTTCAAGAATCATAATATCAGTTTTTTTATCATCGTCTATTTTTTCAAAACTGAACGATGCATCCTCGAATTCTTCAGGAAGTTTTACTGCACTTTTTTTATCAGCCAGACTTATGCTTTCCAATAAACTATTTTTATCGTCGAGATAAACAATTTTCGAATTATTTATATTATTGGCAGCATCCACAAAATAATTTCCGGTTTGTTCAATCACTTTATTACTGAAATCAATCCGTCCTGCACCTCTTCTGCTGAAAACATAAACTTTGCCTCCTGCATCACAAGCAATTAAATAATCGCTGGCGCCCACTTTTGAATAGTTAATTGGCGTGCTCACTTCAGCCATAGTCTTCACAGGACTAAAGTTTTCGTTTCTTGTGCCATTGCTGTTATAATTATATATCATTTTATCGGCGCAAGCAATAAGGAGGCGGTACTCTTTGGAGTTCTCGTAATCATATACCGCTAATGCATTGGTTGCACGCGCAGGTAGTTTTACAGGAAAGCCCTCTACATAATTTCCGTTCCGGTCGATTAAATGAAGAAAATTTGCGGTATTGAAAAGCAATTGAAATTTGTTATTCCTGAAAGCATCAATAGTGTAAACATCTGAAATTATACTTTCGTTAATGGGTTTCTTCCATAAACTATTTCCGGTTGCGTTAATCAAATACAAATTATTCTTTGCATCCTGTACCACCAATTCATTTTCGTTCGACTTATGATTAATGAAAGTCCATACCTTACTATTTATGATTGTATCCGCCTCAAAGGTCCATAGTCCCGGTGTTTCTTTATTATTGGTGCTTTGCTGATATTTTAGATTGGTACGGAATTGCAGGACATTTTTATAATTACTGAAAGTGATGCTTAAATCACTTAATTTATCTAGTTTCTTCGCTTGCCCGTCGTTAATGAAACCAAATGCGTTTTTAATTTCAGGTAGGTTTTTGTTAGGTGAAGAATAATACTGATAATTAAATACAGCATTCAAATTATCTTTGGCATAAGACATAAAACTTTCGTTCTGGCTTATCATAGCGTTATTTATTACTGAACTAATGTAGTAATTGTTGGTTTCGTTACTTTCGGTTATTATCAGATAAGAGCCGAACACAAAAGCATAAGCTGATGAAACATGAAAAACATCTCCAAACAATGTTTCAACCAAAGAATTATTTTTAAGCTTCCCGGTTTTTACAGATTGGTTTATCGTTAGGCTGTCGCAAATATATTTTAAAACATCATTTACCTCAGCTGTATCTCTTACTTCACACACCATGGCTTTTGAAATAATTGAATTGTATTTAATCTCCAATTCAAACAATTTAGCTCCTATGTTTTCGGTGAGTTGCCGCTCCACATTAAACATAGCGCTATCGTTTATGCTTTTCCAAAACTTTGTTGCTTCTTCCTTCGGAATATTGAGTTGCTTTTTCCAAAGCGTATAGTCACTTATACCAATGGCTTTATAACTTATGGTGTTAAATGGGAGTATTCCCAAAAAATCACAGGCTTGTGGTTGCTGTCCGGCCAAAGTATTCAAAACGGAATTGGAATCCGGTGTATTAAATCCGTTAAATGTAATTTCATCCGGATTAAATTCAACATCGCATATCGCGTGCCCGCTGAAAATTAATTCTGAGGTTTTGATGGCCGTTTGGGAAAGTCTATTGAAATTAAAATAAGCGTTACAAACATTTTCCTTATCCATCAGTTTTTTAAGTGCCGAAAAATCACTGTTTGTATTTTGTTTTTTATTTTTTTCGCTAAACGTGTTTTCCAGCAGATTTTTGTTGTTTGCAATAACTACCACACCACGTTCGGCGCGTAGGCAATAACTTGCTTTATCAATTTTAAACTCGATTTCGCCATTAACATCTGAGGAGCCTTTGAGCGCCTCCGAAGCCCCTTTCAAAAAATCTTCTCTTTGAGCTTCGTCGTTCAAATTAAAAGCAATGGCAATCGAAGAGTTTTCATTTTGGGAATAAACCGCCAAAAACAAACTCCGCTTATGAAAAAAATCTCTTAGTTTTTGATTTTCTGTTATAACAGAATCAAACCAATTTAAATGTTTGTTTACTCTGGAGAATTCAGGAATGTTTATTAATTCCTTCCAGATTAAATTCTGATTCGTTATTTTATTTGCAAGCTCGTCAAAACTAACACTGCTGATTAGGCAAACTGAACTATCCGGTAAAACATCAATAGCATTTAAAGCCGGCTTTTTGGTTTGCTTTAAATGAAAGTAGGCCCAAACGGCGGCGCTTAAGCCAACCACTACTAAAATCCAAAATAATATCCCTTTAAATTTCGACAATAGATTAAAAATAGGGAATATAGCGGCCTGCTATTTTTCTAAAACCTCTAATTATTAAACGTGCGGTGTGAATAGCGGAATTAAAATTCAAGCTCCATTTGAGAGGGTAAAAGCTGAAAAGTCATTCGGTGTAAGGGACTTGTACCGTTTTCCCTGATGCCATCTCGGTGTAATTTGGTGGGATAACCCATATTCCTTTCCCAACCATATTGCGGATATGTTTGTGAAGCCTCTTTCATAAAATCATCCCGGTATGTTTTTGCCAGAATACTTGCAGCAGCAATGCTTAAAAACTTAGCGTCACCTTTTATTATGCATTGATGAGGGATTTTTTTGTAGGGCTTAAAGCGATTACCATCAATCAACAATAATTCCGGTGTTATTTTTAGCTCATCAACAGCACGGTGCATGCCCAAAAAAGAGGCGTTCAAAATATTTATTTCATCGATCTCAATATTCGAAACCTGAGCCACTGCAAAAGCGAGTGCTTCTTTTTCAATTACCTCACGTAACTCATAACGGATTTTATCAGTAAGTTGTTTGCTGTCGTTTAAAATTTTGTTCCTGTAATTTTTTGGTAAAATGACTGCCGCCGCAAAAACCGGCCCTGCCAAACAACCACGCCCCGCTTCATCACAACCCGCTTCAATTAAATTTTTATCGAAATAACTTTTTAGCATTGACTAACAGGCCAGGAAAATGGAATAGGTCTTTATATTAATTCAATTTTGCCAAACACGCTTTCATATTTTCGTAATTCGGCTGGTCTGCTGATTTCTCCAATATTTCTGCGTATTGAATTTTACCGCCTTTATCAACCACGAATGCCGATCGTTTGCTTACACCTTTCATTCCTAAAATAAATTCTTCATACAAACACCCGTAAGCTGTTGAAGCGGTTTTATTAAAATCGGATATTAATTCGAAATTTAAGTTCTGTGCTTCTTTGAATTTTCCCAATACAAACGGACTGTCGATAGAAATACCCAAAATTACCGCATTCAAGTTCTGATAGATGCTTAATTCATCACGCATATGACAAAGCTCAGTTGTACAGGTGCCGGTAAATGCCAGCGGGAAAAATAATACCACCACATTTTTGCCCTTGTAATCCGATAAGGCAATTTCCTTCTTTTCAGGGTTATACAGTTTAAAATCAGGGGCTGTGTCGCCAATTTTGAGACTCATACGCTTTATTTTTTAAATTAAATTTTATTTGATTTTAGTGCGTTTTAGCAAAGTAAATCATAATTTAGTAACCCCGATTCATATTTGAATAAAACTTAATAAAATATGTCAACACGGGCAGCTACGCTGAGGTCCTGACGGCATCAGGATGACAATGTAAAAAAATAAAATTTAGAACTATGAGCAATACAGAAAGCAAATGTCCTTTTGGTCACGGACAAAAAAAAGAAACCGCAGGTGGTGGAACAGCGAATAAAGACTGGTGGCCGAACCGATTAAATTTAGGAATCCTTAAGCAACATTCCAGTTTATCCGATCCAATGGATAAAGGTTTTAATTATGCTGCCGAATTTAAAAAACTAGATTTAAAAGCAATTAAAAAAGATGTTTTTGATGTAATGACCAATTCACAAGATTGGTGGCCGGCAGATTACGGACATTATGGTCCGTTGTTTATACGTATGGCATGGCACAGTGCGGGTACTTACAGAATTTCTGATGGGCGTGGTGGTGCAGGTACAGGCAATCAGCGTTTTGCTCCTGTAAACAGCTGGCCCGATAATGGTAATTTAGATAAAGCCCGTTTTTTATTATGGCCAATTAAACAAAAATACGGTAACAAAATTTCGTGGGCCGATTTAATGATTTTAGCAGGCAACTGTGCTTTAGAATCCATGGGTTTCAAAACTTTCGGATTCGCAGGAGGCAGAGCAGATATTTGGGAACCGGAACAAGATATTAATTGGGGAAATGAACATGAATGGCTGGGTGAGAAACGTTACAGCGGCGACCGTCAGCTCGACGATCCTCTTGCCGCAGTACAGATGGGATTGATTTATGTAAATCCGCAAGGACCGAACGGAAATCCTGATCCTTTAGCGTCCGCCAAAGATATCCGCGAAACATTCCGTCGTATGGCCATGAATGATGAAGAAACGGTTGCGTTGGTTGCAGGCGGACACACATTCGGAAAAGCGCATGGCGCAGGTGATGCTGCTCTTGTTGGAGCTGATCCCGAAGGTTCAAGCATTGAAGAAATGGGAATGGGATGGAAAAATAATTTTGGTTCCGGAAAAGGCGGCGATGCAATTACCAGCGGCATTGAAGGCGCATGGAAACCAAATCCAACCAAATGGGATAACGGTTATTTCGAAACTTTATTTAAATACGATTGGAAATTATCCAAGAGTCCGGCAGGTGCACATCAATGGACGCCAACGGATGCAAGTGCAAGCAAAACAGTTATTGATGCGCATGATAAAAACAAAACGCATGCGCCAATGATGACTACTGCTGATCTGGCTTTAAAAATGGACCCTATCTATGGTCCTATCTCAAAACGTTTTTATGAAAATTTTGATCAATTTGCAGATGCATTTGCAAGAGCCTGGTATAAATTAACGCACCGCGACATGGGACCAATTGCGCGTTATTTAGGGAGTGAAGTTCCTAAAGAAGTTTTAATTTGGCAAGACCCTGTTCCTGCGGGAAAAAACGAATTGAACGATAACGACCTTGCTGCTTTAAAAGAAAAAATTTTAGGAAGTGGCCTCTCTATTTCGCAATTAGTTTCAACAGCATGGGCTTCGGCTTCAACTTTCCGCAGTTCAGATAAACGCGGCGGCGCGAACGGTGGACGTATCCGATTAGCTCCGCAAAATAATTGGGAAGCGAATAATCCCGCGCAATTGAAAAAAGTTTTATCGGCTTTAGAAACGATTCAAAAAGGATCTGCGAAAAAAGTTTCGATGGCGGATTTAATTGTGTTAGGCGGCTGCGCTGCAATTGAAAAAGCGGCAAAAAATGTAGGGCATAATATTAGTGTTCCGTTTACAGGCGGCAGAGGTGATGCAATTGCAGAACAAACCGATGTGGAATCATTTGCAGTATTGGAGCCGAAAGCTGACGGATTCAGAAATTACAGAAATGCAAAATGTACTTCGGTTACTGAAGAAATGTTAGTTGATAAAGCACAACTACTAAATTTGACTGCACCGGAAATGACAGTTTTAGTTGGAGGTCTGAGAGCATTGAACGCAAATCATGACGGCTCTAAACATGGTATTCTTACAAGCAAGCCTGAAACACTGACCAATGATTTCTTTGTGAATTTATTGGATTTAGGAACAACATGGAAAGCAACCAACGATACAGGAGAAATTTTTGTAGGATCAAGCCGCAAAACAGGAGAGCCTAAATGGTCGGCGACCAGAGCAGATTTAATTTTTGGTTCTAATTCAGAACTCCGTGCCATTTCAGAAATTTATGCCTGCAGCGATTCGAAAGATAAATTTGTAAAAGATTTTATCGCCGCCTGGGTTAAGGTTATGAATCTTGATAGATTTGATATTGCTAATTAAAAAGGTACGTTTACCGTTGATTGCATTACCAATGCAGCCTGATTAATTAAT
>JAHEYE010000112.1 GCA_023251695.1 Sphingobacteriaceae bacterium
GATTATGAACATTTACTCTAAAAAACAACGATGGAAATGGCTGCTATTTGTAATAGCAATCCTTATCATCATTTCATCGTTGTGGTATACCAACAGTTTAGTAAAACGCATTGCTGAGGACGAAAGGGCAAAAGCAAAACTCTGGGCAAAAGCCGTTCAAAAGAAAGCTAAACTTTATAAGTTTACGAACGAGCTATTCACCAAAATGAAGCTCGAAGAAAGAAAAAAAGTTGAATTGTATGCGGAAGCGACAAGACAATTAACCGCAAGCGACATGATCAACGATTTTGCTTTAAAAGTAATTCAGGATAACGTTACTGTCCCGGTTATTTTAATGAATGAAGAAGGGGAAATTACAGGAAGCAGGAATTTAGATTCGTTACGCGAAAATGACACTGCGTACGTAAGGGAACAGCTCCGTATAATGAAGGAAAGCTATGCTCCGGTTGTCATTAAAGTTTATAAACAACATAAAAATTATCTGTACTACAAAGACAGTAAAGTTTTTACGGATATTAAATTGGTGTTCGACAGCTTAACAAAATCATTCTTAGAGGAAGTCGCCCTTAATTCCGCAGACATTCCTGTAATATATACCGACTCCAGCAAAACACAAATTATTGCCATGAGTAAAATAATTGATTCTGCTAAAATTAATACACCTGAAAAATTAAGTGTTACTTTGGCTGATTTATCGAAGCAAAATCAACCTATTGCTATCGACTTCGGTGATAATTATGTAAATTATATTTTTTACGCTGAATCGGAATTACTCACCAAACTAAAATATTATCCTTATGTACAATTCGGCGTCATTGGTTTGTTCTTATTGATTGCTTATATTTTATTCAGCACCGCACGTAAGGCAGAACAAGATCAGGTTTGGGTGGGTATGAGTAAAGAAACCGCTCATCAGTTAGGAACGCCGCTCTCTTCTTTAATGGGATGGAACGAACATTTGCGCAGTTTGGGTGTTGATGATAACGTGGTGAATGAAATGAACCGTGACATAAAACGTTTAAATACCATTACAGAACGTTTTTCGAAAATCGGCTCTCAACCAACTTTACAAGATGAAGAAATTTGCAGCGTCATTCAAAACTCCACCGATTATTTAAAGCAACGCACCTCAAAAAATGTAAAATACGAATTGGAAATTCCGCAAAAAGAAATTCATGTTCAGATATCTGTTCCTTTGTTTGAATGGGTAATCGAAAATTTGTGCAAGAACGCGGTAGATGCCATGGATGGAAAAGGACAAATTACAGTTCATGTAAAAGAAATTCCGGAAGGAATTGCGATTGACATTTCAGACACAGGAAAAGGAATTCCAAAATCAAAATTTAAAACTGTTTTCGAACCGGGCTTTACAACAAAACAACGCGGTTGGGGATTAGGTTTATCACTCTGCAAACGGATTATAGAAAATTATCACGGCGGAAAAATATTTGTTTTAGACAGCGAAACTAATAAAGGAACAACTTTCCGTATATTATTGAATCGCTTCTGATAAAAATGGAACGCTGATAACACAGATCTATAAGATAAGGTATGATTTATCTGCGTAAATCAAAAAAAATCAGCGTCATCTGCGTTCAATAATAACTAAATGATCTTATAAAGAACAGGCTTACTCGGGCTAGCATCATTCTCGAAACTGGCAATTTGAATGTTGAGCAAATACATGCCGTCATCCACTTCATTCGGCACGTAAATTAATTCGGTAATTGTTTTTTGAAATTGAGTATTATTTGGATATTGCCAGAAAGCGTGATGTGCCGTTAATTTTCCACCGTCCACTTCTTTATCCACACTTGGCGTATCGAGCAATAAATGCTCAACACCAATGCTGTTTAAAAACAAAATAGCGTCTTCTGTCATGTAAACAGGATTAGTTCCGGTATACTGCGTTTTTAATTTAGCAGCACTATTCCCAAGCGTACGAATTATTACCGCTTCAGGTTTCGCACCATTCAAACACATTTCAATTCCTTTTTTCGAAATTACGCGGTCACCATTTTCTAATTCTTCAGGCAGAATAGTGATAACCTCAGCGATAAATAAAAAGCGCGTTAAACATTTATTTATAGTCATAAACTCTTTGCTAATGTGACCAACACATTCGGTGTGCGTACCATTACCATGCGGATTAAATTTAATATCGCGAAAATTCACGCTGCCACCCTGACTAACATCCCCAACCCAATCACCCATTCTCACTGGCTCAATACTCATGGGTTTTACATACCAGGCGCTCGCGCAGTCGGCACCCGAATGTAAAGGCATTGAGATATCAATAGGTTTAAAAAAATCAACCCTGAATTCTTTTCCTCTATGCAAAATCGTTGCTATCATTTATAATGCCTCTTTTAAAATTTCCAACTTCATGCCACGCGAGCCTTTTATTAAAATTGTTTTGTTTTTGGGCGGATCAGCTTTCAGCCCGCTTAAACATTCCTGTGTATTTAAATAGGATTTGAATCCGGCGTTTACTTTCGAAAATTCTGGTCCGATTAGGATAACATTGTCCAGCTTTCTCTCCATAATTAATTCTACAATTTTTTTATGCTCTGCTTGTGCGTATTCACCCAATTCAAACATATCACCAATAATTAATAATTTATTATCGTTATTCATTCCGGCAAAATTTTCAATCGCAACTTTCATACTGGAGGGGTTTGCATTGTATGCATCCAGAATTAAAGTATTATTTGCCGTTTTCTCTAGCTGCGAACGGTTCATATCAGCGATATATTCCGACAAAGCCTCATTTATTTTTCCATCATCCACTTTAAAATAATTCCCTACACAGACAGCGCATAATAAATTAATAAAATTATAATGACCTACAATATGGGTTTTTATCGTTGGTAATTTATTCCAGTCTTTTTCGTGATAGCGCGTCGTCCATTTAAAACTTACAAATTCATTTTCGTTATACGGCTTGCCAATTACATCGTATAGTTTTGTTGTACCATAAGTAATTTTATCCATCGCTCCTGCTAATTCATGCAAAACAGGGTCGTCGGCATGAATAAAAACTTTGCCATTTTTTTTTGCCAGATAACGGTACATTTCGCCCTTACCTTTCTTCACACCTTCTTCTCCTCCAAATCCTTCGAGATGCGCTTTACCGATATTTGTAATCAAACCATAATCCGGATCTGCGATTTCACACAATTCATTTATTTCTCCCTGATGATTCGCCCCCATTTCAACAATTGCAAGTTCATGCTCTTTGGTCAACGATAATAGTGTGAGCGGAACACCTATATGATTATTAAGATTTCCAACTGTTGCCAGCGTTTTATATTTTTTAGAAAGAACTGCATTTATTAATTCTTTGTTGGTGGTTTTTCCGTTGCTGCCAGTTATGGCGAGAACCTGAAGTTTTAATTGTTTGCGATGATGGTTTGCCAGATTTTGTAAAGCTTTTAAAACATCTTTTACGAAAAGTATTTTTTCTCCAACTGCATATTTTTCTTCATCAACTACAACAAAAGCACAACCACCTTCAAGTGCTTTACCTGAGAATTCATTCGCGTTAAAGTTCGCACCTTTTAAACAAAAGAAAATACTGCCTTGATTAAGCTTACGTGTATCCGTACAAATTTTCTGATTGCATTTTAAAAACGCCTCGTACAACCTCTCTATGCCTGCTTCTTGCATTGGTGCAAATTAAAAACCCTCAGCGTGAATGCCGAGGGTTTTAAATATATTTTATTAACAGAATTGTTATTTACCGAATCCAACAGGACTACCCACGCGTACCATCGCACAACGGAAACCAATGTAAGCAGTTGCCTGACGCTGATCTAAGAAACGGCGTGTACCCGGATTTAAGAAGTAGGCACGGTCTCTCCAGCTACCACCTTTATAAACGTGGGCCTTATCATTTACTAAAGATGTTTTTGCGTACTCGTACATCATCTTTTCAGATTTGTCGGTATAAGCATCTTCACCTTGTTCGTAATAAATACTTGAGTTAACATCACCATCTAAGTAGTTAATGTAATCAGCAGTTTTATAATTTCTGCGCTCATCTAAATTATCGGCAGCAACAGCAGCTGAAACTTCGCGCCATTGTACACGACCCGGGATATCAGATTTACCCTCAGCAGTTACGTTCTTATTACCGTTCATTTGCTCAGGATCACCAGGCATTCCGGTCATACGTGTTAAAACACTGTCAATGCTTTCAGCAGTTTCAGTACTTACACCATGTTGTGTAGGAGGGTTAACTTTATGTTTGAATTTCTGATAAACAGGTCCGTCGATGTTAGTTAAGATGTCGCCACCTAAACCACCAACTAAAGTTGTACTATCGCGTTGTTGTGTAACAAATACGTTACCACGGAAAGGACGGAACTCATCGGCATCCTGTAAAGTATTCTGACGATAAACGTCCATTACCCACTCAGCTACGTTACCGGCCATATTATATAAACCGTAATCGTTAGGCCAATATGAATAAACAGGAGAGGTTACGTCGGCGTTATCATTTAAGAAACCTGCAGTACCCATGTAGTCACCGGCACCACGTACGAAGTTCGCATTGATCTGACCTTGGAATTCATCAGTAGCGTTACGAACACCATGTCCGTTCCAAGGATAGATACGGCGGTCAGTAATACGCTCACCAATTGTGTTACCAATTAAACCATAAGCAGCATATTCCCACTCAGCTTCTGTCGGCAAGCGGTATTTCGGTAAGAATATACCATCTTCCATGCGTACATCACGCTCAGGGTTTTGCTCGTCAAATGAAGGTAATTTCTGTTTTAACTGACCTTGCCATTTTCCTGATAAATAAGCTTCGGTAGAGAAGTAATCCTGATCGGAAGGATTCGGAACGTGCTCCAAACAACCCTCACGAATTAAAATAAACTCGTTTACGCGATCGGTTCTCCAAGCACAAAATTCGTTTGCTTGTAACCAGTTAACTCCTACCACCGGGTAATCACGGTATGCGGGGTGACGTAAATAATATTCTACATAAGGCTCGTTATACGCTAACTTTTCGCGCCATACTAAAGTATCGGGCAATGCCTTATAATATACATCCGGCCAGGTTGGACCGAAAACACGGCCTGTCCAGTATAAATACTCTAAATAAGAGAAATTACTTACCTCTGTCTCGTCCATATAGAAAGATGAAACGGTTACACGGCGCGGAACGTTGTTCCACTCGTAGGTAACGTCATGTTCTATACGTCCCATGGTAAAGGTACCACCTTCAATAAGTACAAGTCCGGGACCGGTTTCTTGTTCCTCATAAGGTACTTTTTCAAAACCACCGTTTTGTGGGTCGTTATACGCCCAACCGGATACCGGGGAGCGCTCTTCTGCACACGAAACCAATAAGATAGCCATTATGGCTGTCAGGGTTTTACGGTTTGTTATCATTTTTATTCTCATAATTTCTTGAGCTTAAGTTACGTTATAACGAAAAAAAGCGGTTAAGGTTACATTAAATTAGAATGAAGGACAACTAATAGTTCTGTATTTCTTCTTTTTAGGCTTACATTGCATCTGTATTTGCAACGAAATTTCATGCGAACCGGCAGTGTTACCAGCTAATTTTGAGATAGTTACATCATAACTATAGCCAAACTGAAAGGAGTTTGTTTTAATACCTACCAAGGCAATTACGGCATCCTGATTCCGGTACCATAAACCGGCCACGAATGCGTCTTTTCTGTAATAAACCCCTAGATTAACCTGAACGAACTTTTGTTGTGCCTGAATTAAGATATTTGGTGAAATATAGCTTTCGCCACCTTTTTCAAGGTTAAGTATACCGCCTCCGTGAATCGTGAATTTAGCCGGCAATTTAGAAACCCCTAAAAGACCTTCGTCAGGTTGGGTAATATGGTGGGCTGCAAAACCAAAGAAATAACGCTTACTGTATCCTAAAATACCTGCTGAGAAGTCAGCATTACGCTTAGTTTGAGCCGGTACAATTTCGTTGGTATTCCAAACGAAACCACGGCGGGGGTCAATCATATCGCCAAAGTTAAGCTTGGTGCGGTCTAATGTTTTCTGGAAATAAGTTGCCTGTAATCCCATTTTTAACGAAAACTCTCGGTTTACGGGTAAATGGTAAGAGTACATAAAGCTTGCAGTAGTTGTTTTAAGGGTCCCGCGTGCCTGATCGTCAGTCGTTACCAATATCCCGATTCCACCTGCCATTACATCCACATGCTGATCGTAAGAAGCGCTATAAGTTACATAGGTTCCTGATAAGTTTGGCCACTGGTTACGGTAATTGAGGCAAATACGCGGACAACGTGCCGTGCCTGCAAAAGCCGGGTTTAAGTACGTAGGATTGGCGTAAAACTGCGTGAATTGCGGGTCTTGGGCCTTAGATTCGATAATAAATCCAAGGGTTATTACAATAAATAATCCTATTCTCTTAGTCATAGAAGAAATCAAGCACTCTTAAGGTTACACAAATTTAATAATCTATTTTTAAAAACAAAAAATTAATTTAAGCAATATTTTGCTTATCCTGTCGTTATTTTGGCATAAGAAACGATGAAAAGCAATCGCATTATACTCACTTTAACGCTATTTTTTGCATTTGGTTTGGTTTTAAGCCAAAAACAAAAAGATGAGAATCAGGATCCTTTGAATCCTATGGTTGTAAAACCTGCTTCTAAAACAAAATTCGTACTTAATCCGGCCTTCCCTTTAAGCTTAAATGGGGCTCAATTTGACATTAAAAACGGCAATGCACCTTATTTCCAGCATTCAAAAACCATAAAAAATAACTCCTCTGTAAAAGTTACTTTGAGTAATGTCCAGACCGTTATTTTGACGGCTGAGGTTTCCCAAAAATTAATCTCTTTATATAATAACTATTTAAGTTCTGATTTCTCTATCGGAATAGAATATGGGAAAAGTGCTAATGAATATTTAGCATTTGCAAAGGTAAGGCCATATAAAATCAATAGTAGTAATCTTGTAGAGGAATTAGTTTCATATAACGTAGAGTGGACAGAGGCTGAGGCCGATATTCAAACCCAGAAAACATCTACTTCAACTCCCTTTAAAAGCACTTCTGTTTTAGCGAACGGAAATTGGTATAAGATAGGAATTACAAAAAGTGGTATTTATAAACTTGACAAAACATTTTTGAAAAATATTGGCCTTGACGTTACAACATTAAATCCAAAAGATATAAGAGTCTATGGTAACGGTGGTTACATGCAGCCGGAAGCAAATGCGTTGAGCCGTTACGATGACCTGGAAGAAAATGCTATTCAAGTTGTGGGCGAAAGCGATAATGTTTTAGATAATGCAGATTATGTTTTGTTTTACGGGCAAGGCACCAACCAATGGTTTTACGACCCTTCACATGCAGAAACCTGTCTCGATTTTTATAATAAACAAAATTATTATTCCGATACAACTTATTATTACATAACAGTGGATTTAGGACCTGGAAAACGGATTTCCAACCGTGCTTCATCGGCCAGCGTTCCAACCAATTCAACTTCCACATACGATTATTTTGATTTTCATGAACAAAACACTACCAATTTCATTAAATCAGGCAGCGAGTTTTACGGTGAATATTTTGACTTTACCAATTCATACACGTTCACCTATCCAATTCCCAATTTAGTACTTGGCGATACGGTTTCGGGATCTGCGAAAGTTGCTGCCCGTGGTGCGTCACCATCAACATATAATTTATCTTTTAGCGGCAATTCGGCGAATTTTACCAGCGGTGTTGTTAATCTTAATGATTACCTCGGTGATTATGTTTCTATTACCCAGAGTTGCACCAAAACACTTTGCAATTCGGCGACGCAATTAAATTTTTTGATAACAAAACAAACTCCTGTTGTGGTTGGATGGCTGGATAAATTAATGTTCAATTGCCGCCGTAATCTTGTTTTTAATAACAGTCAGTTTGAGTTCAGGGATAAACGTACGATAGGAATAGGTAATCTTACCAATTTCAGTTTAAATACCGGCGGGAATACTTCCATTTCAATCTGGGATGTTACCGACATACTTAACGTAAACAATCAGCTCTATAATACCAACGCTAGCATAATTGACTTCACAATGAATAGTGATTCAATTAGAGAATATGTTGTTTTTAATGGCTCAGATTATTTATCGGCAAGTTTTGTTACCAAAGTGGTAAAACAAAATTTACATGCTGTAGCGCAAGCCGATTATGTTATTGTAACTTATCCTGGATTTCTGCCGCAAGCACAAAAGTTGGCTGCTCTTCATCAGCTCAACGACGGTTTTACATCGGTTGTCGCAACAACCGATCAGGTATATAACGAGTTTTCAAGTGGGAAACCTGATCCTGTGGCCATCCGCGATTTTGTAAGAATGCTTTATAACCGCAATTTAGCAACCGGAACACAGGTAAAATATTTGCTTCTTTATGGTGACGGCTCCTATAAGATTAAAGACCGTTATAACTCAAACAATTCATCATTAATACCAGCCTGGCAAGTGGGCGGATTTCCAAAAGACAATTCATACAATCCTACCATTTCTACCGTATGCGACGATTTTTACGGATGGATGGGTGATAATGAAGGAGAAGATTGGGGAGCAGCATTGGTTGATGTTGGTATTGGAAGGTTTCCTGTTAAAACCACGAACGAGGCTAATATAGCTTATGATAAAGTTGAAGCTTATTATAAGAAAAATTCTAATTTTTCGGTGAGTGAAACTGAAAGTTCTTCTTGCATTACGAGTGCAACCTATCCGCTCGGCGATTGGCGGAATTGGATTAGTTTTATTGGTGATGATGAAGATAATCAAACACACATGTCGGATGCAGATCAGTTGGCTGTTAAAATTAAAACAAATCATCCCGAGTACAATATCGATAAAATTTATTCCGATGCTTTTTTACAGCAAACAACACCGGGTGGCGACCGTTATCCGGATGTGAGCTCGGGTATTGACCACAGGGTTGAAAAAGGAACATTGATCTTAAATTATACAGGCCACGGAGGGGAAGTTGGTTTGGGTCATGAACGATATGTGGAGGTTTCACAAATTCAAAACTGGAATAATAAAAATAACATGCCGCTCTTCGTTACGGCCACCTGCGAATTCAGCCGCTTTGATGATCCAGACAGAACCTCAGCCGGAGAATTGTGTTTTTTAAATCCGAACGGAGCAGCCATTGCTTTGTTGACAACAGTACGTTTAGCATTTTCAAATACCAATTTTACGCTTAATTCAAACCTATACGATTTTATCCTGGATACACTTCCTGATGGAAAAATGCCTTGTTTGGGTGATATGGTGCGTCAAACCAAAGTTAAATCCGGCATTCAGTTTTACTTCCTTAACTTCCATTTATTGGGTGATCCGGCTTTAAGGCTGGCTTATCCGCAGGAGAAAGTTTACACTACTCAGATCAATAACAAAGTTATTACACCAACCACTTATGATACCATAACTGCACTTTCGAAAGTTACCGTAAAAGGTTTTGTTGGTAATAAAAGTGGTACAAAACTTTCTACCTTCAATGGAATTCTGTACCCCACAGTTTTCGATAAAGAACAATTAATTACCTGTTTGGGTAACGATTTAAGTTCGCTCATCGGCGGTATCACTCCATTTAAGTTTTACATTCAGAAAAATATTATTTACAAAGGAAAGGTAGAAGTAGTGAATGGTGATTTTTCTTTTTCTTTCATTGTACCGAAAGATATCTCTTACAATTTTGACCTCGGCAAATTAAGTTATTATGCGCATAACGGCACACTAGATGCCGGTGGTTACAGCAAAAATTTTTATGTCGGGGGTTCTTCCACTTCGGTATTGCCGGATAATCAAGGACCAACGGTTGGCTTGTATCTTAACGACAAAAAATTTGTTTCAGGAGGTACTACCAACGATAAACCGCATTTATATGCTGAGGTTAGTGATTCAAGCGGAATTAATACGGTTGGTACCGGAATTGGTCATGATGTTACTGCGATCCTGGATGAAAATAGCAGTAAACCCATCGTGTTAAATGATTATTACGAATCCAATTTAAACAGTTACCAGTCCGGAAAAGTTAAATATCCATTCGATGAGTTATCCGAAGGAAACCATCGTTTAAGTTTAAAAATTTGGGATGTTCAGAATAATTCAACCACTGTTTATACAGATTTTGTTGTTGCCCCAAGTGCA
>JAHEYE010000113.1 GCA_023251695.1 Sphingobacteriaceae bacterium
TCCGCTGTTTATATTCTTTTTTATTTTTCCAAAACCACTTTTTGTTTACTAACCAATTAGAATAAGAATTAAGGGAAATTTCATTAATGGGCGAGTACAGAGATGATTGGGACCGTACTGAGTCCACGGTGGATTTAAGAGTAGGGTTATAATAGCGCCAACCTATATCATTAATGTAAATCAATCTTAATGTATTTTTATTTTCGACCTTATACCATTCTTCATAAGCGTCGACCGTCGCAGCTAAAAGTGAATTTCTGCCAAGTGTTTTAATTTTTATTGTGTCATTACAGACCTTATAAATTCCTGCGTCTGCATACTGGATGTAGGTTTGAAGATCGATTTTTTTTAGCGCTATCCTTGAGCCCCGAATACAAATTCCATTGTCAAAAAAGATGAAGTCGCTTTCAGAATAAGTGGTTCGGCCTTTGAGAATAGTGTCTTTTAAATTATCATCATTGGCTTTCGATACCTGATCAGTAGGTATGGACCGATAAAATATTTTCTTTACTGTATAGTACCCTTTGTTCGTATAAATTAAATTAACGTCAACTGAAAAATCTTTAGGGCTGAATGTATTGAACTTTTTTTTGAAATGTTTAGGAATTATTGAATATGTGCAAGAGGCTAGAGCTAAAGCCGCTACTGAAACGCTGAAAATTAGTTTTAAAGAAAACTTTTTCATGAATAAAACTTATTTAGTTTTAGGAGGTGCCAAAGCCAAATTAATTCTTTCGGTAATTATTTGGGCAAGCTTTGAAAAATAAGAGTTCACTATTTTTTTCGGATCATTTATTGCAACAGGAAATTGTGTTTCGGCAATGCCCGAATTAATCTCTTTCGCATCGTAAGTATAAACCGTATAATGAACGCTTAGTCTCCTGAATCCATCGGTGGTTGCAACATCGGCCGGACCACCACTGTTTGATGCCTTAATATCGAGCTGATTAATAAAAATAAAAATATCACTTTTATATTTACCATATAAATAGGGGACTAAAGTGGCGTTTTTGATTTTGGCATTCATGAAACGTTCATCATTATTGCTTTCATCTACAATCTGCCCGTTCTTAACCACACCTTCCTGTTTTTCTTTTACCGGGGGTTTATAATTGGCCTGGTCGGGCACTTTCATGTATTCCAAAACCAGATACTGATAAACATCGCCCAGATCTTTTTTTGTTTTCACAGTGTCGTCCATTAAATCAACAACCATGTGTTGGGGTTTTAATGCTTTGTATAATTGTTCGTTAATGCCATCACGGAATACAGCTTTAATTTGTTTGCTGTTTAATTTGGTTTCCTTGTTAATTGCAAAATCAATTTCGCTCATGTACATGCGTGGCTCAAATGGAATGAGCATCATTTTATGTTTTCCCGGAGCAGGAGCCTTTTCCCCGCCTTTATTGAGGGTTGTATGTTGCGCGCTTACCGTAAAAACAGCAAGAAAAACAAGGAAGGAAAAATAAAATCTGAAAGTATTTATTTTCATTTTCTGTATAACGCTAAAAATACAAAAGGTTACTCGCGCAGCCAGTCAGTGTTGGCATAAATCATAAGAGCTAAAATCATCACTAATCCAACATAATTGGCGTAGTATAAAACTTTTTCAGGAACTTTCCGGCGACTCACCATCTCAATCAATAAAAATAAAATATATCCACCGTCGAGCATCGGTATCGGTAAAAAATTCATGAAGGCCAATACTAGCGAAAGGAAAGCAGTGAACATCCAGAAAGAATGCCAGTCCCATTCTTCATTCATGTTTTTGTACATGCTGTAAAAACCTCCCACTTGTTTGTGTGCATCTTTTACAGTGAAAATAACCACGAGCTGTTTAGCCTGCATAACTAAATTTTCGGCTCCAAAACTTAAACCTTCTTTCAGCGACTCAAAAAACCCGAATTTAAATTCCTGTACCGGATAATATTTTTCGGCCAATGGCCTGAAACCTATAGTTCCTTTTTCGGTAACGGTCGATTTTAATTTCATAGTATCAATACCGCGGATCACGTTTAATTCAACTGTAGTTAAATGGTCTTTGTCTTTACTTGTGTTTTTTAATATTTCCCTTCTGAATTCATGATAAAACGGTGTTGCTGTATTATTTACACCAACGATAAAATCACCTTTCTTTAAACCTGCAGCTTCAGCGAAACTTGTTTTTTCCACTTCAAAAACTTCAGTTGGCATACGCACGCTGATAAAATCTGATTTTTTCAAATTGCGTAAAATCACGCTAACATTATCATCACTGATTGGAATTGTAACTTTTTGTCCATCACGATTCACGACCATGCTCTTGGCTTTGTTCATTATAATTTCAATCTCAACACGGTTTAAATTCGTGATAGGAACGTCGTCAACAGATACAACGGCATCGCCATCACGTAAACCCATACTTAAAGCCGTAGAATCACAGGCAATTCCGAAAGTTAATTTATCGGCCGGTACAGTTGATTTTCCCCAGAAGAAAAATACCATCCAGTAAATAAAAACTCCTAAAATAAGATTCACTAAAATTCCGCCCATCATAATGAGCAAACGTTGCCAAGCCGGTTTCGCTCTGAACTCCCATTCTTCCGGTTCTTTTTCTAAAGTGGCTTTGTCCATTTGTTCATCTACCATTCCGGCAATCTGAACATAACCGCCAAAAGGAAACCAACCTAATCCATAAACCGTATCACCAATCTTCTTTTTGAATAATGAAAAATTCAACAAGCCGGCAAAAGGAAATAAGAAATCAAAAAATAAATAAAATTTCTCAACACGGCATTTGTAACGCTTCGCAAAAAAGAAATGCCCGAACTCGTGAAGGGTAATTAATATAGTTAGACTTAAAAAAAGTTGTCCGAATTTAACCATGTGAAGTTTTTATATTAGGGTAGCAGCTAGTTTACGTGTTTCAGTATCGCACTCGATATATTGTTCGTAGCTGGGTTTTTGAATGAATGAAATTTTGTTCAGACAGGTCTCAATAACTTTGCTCATTTCTAAAAATTTTATCTTGTCGTTCAAAAATGAGTTCACCGCTATTTCGTTGGCTGCATTCAAAACACAAGGCATATTGCCACCTTTATGAAGGGCTTCAAACGCCAGAGCTAAGTTACTAAAAGTTTTGGTGTCGGGCTTCTCGAAAGTCAGTTCGGGGTAGTTAAAAAAATCAAAACGTTTAAAATTGTTTTTTACCCTTTGCGGGTATGAAAAGGCGTATTGTATAGGCAATTTCATATCGGGGAGGCCCATTTGCGCCTTCATGCTGCCATCTTCAAACTGAACGATGCTATGTACAATGCTTTGCGGATGAACAACCACATCAATTTGATTGGGTGATAAATTAAAGAGCCATTTTGCTTCTATTACTTCCAAACCTTTGTTCATAAG
Source organism: Sphingobacteriaceae bacterium (assembly GCA_023251695.1). Lineage (GTDB taxonomy): Bacteria > Bacteroidota > Bacteroidia > B-17B0 > Aurantibacillaceae > JAHEYG01. The sequence continues at coordinate 3,385 of JAHEYE010000113.1, forward strand.
CGTTGCCGAATCAACAGTAATTTTTGCACCCATCTTCCAGTTCGGGTGTTTTAAGGCCTGCTCCAGTGTAACAGATTCAAGTTGGGTTTTTGTCTTGCCCCTGAAAGGTCCGCCCGATGCAGTGAGGTATATTTTCTCAATTTTATTTTCCCATTCGCCTGCCAGACATTGAAAAATGGCTGAGTGTTCCGAATCAACAGGGTAAATGTTCACGCTGTTTTCCATTGCTAAACGTGTTACCAGATCACCGGCAACAACCAGCGTTTCTTTATTGGCTAGCGCAATATTCTTTTTATGTTTGATAGCGTTAATAGTAGAGGCTAATCCGGCGTAACCAACTATACAAGCAAGAACAATATCGATGGTTTCCATTTCCACAATTTGTTCAATGGCTTTTCCTCCTGCGTAAACTTTTATATCTTCTTTTAGGAGAACATCTTTTACAGATTGGTATTTAGATTCATCTCCGATAACAACCGCGTTAGGTTTAAACTCTAAAGCTTGTTTAATTAAAAGTTCAGCATTGGAATTAGCCACTAAAACTTCAACAGAAAAATGTTTTGGATTTTCGCGTATAACTTCAAGCGCTTGTGTACCTATGCTTCCGGTACTGCCAATTATTGCTATTTTCTTGATTTCTGACATCCTTTTTGGGACTACAAAACTGCCAAAAATTTTCCGATTTTCCTTGTAAATACCCTCTATGCGAGGGGCGGAATAGCGATATTCTTTAATATGTACATAAAAAGCCCATTTTTTATATGAAAAATTTAGTAAATTTGAATCCCTATTAAAATAGGAAATTATGCTGCGGGTGTGGCGTAATGGCAGCCGCACCAGACTTAGGATCTGGCGCTGAAAGGCGTGGGGGTTCGAGTCCCTTCACCCGCACAAAAAAGCATCAACATAACGTTGATGCTTTTTAATTTGAAACAAGCTTAGTTTATTTTACAAGAATGAATTTTTTAGTGGCTTTTGTATTCCCATCGCTTAAAACAATAAAGTAAGTCCCGCTTTCGATATGGTATAAGTTAAGTTGTATCATGCCAAAACTCATGCCCGAATTTTGATTGTAAACTTCTTTTCCAACAATATCCAGTATACTAATATTAACTTGTTTTTTAAAACTGTTTTCAGGAATTAAAATATTAGTAATGCCGTAAGACGGATTCGGAAATAAATTGAACTCTGAAGAATAATTTAACTCTTTAATTCCAACCAGCGCTTCATTTTTTGAAATCATTTTATTCTGCACGCAGTTTAAAACAGTTCTCTTGTTTACATCTGGATCATATTCAGAAACCGCAGCAACCACGTAAATGTTTTCAGGAATGTAACGGAATTGTGCGGAAGGCGTTGCAGGCAGAGTATAAGAATAAGCTCTTGTAAAGGTTTGTGATTGTGTGCCGCCTGTACTTGGTATGATTCCTGCAGCTCCGAATGAGCCGTCCAACGCAACATCGAGTACATTCTGATGTTTGTATTGCTGTGTGTTTAAAATATAGCCATTTTTTGCAGTGAGATAATACCCTTGCTGGAAGTAAGGCGAAAAAGGAATGTTGTACATGAAACTCAATTGATTCCATCCGTTATCAGTTGTATCCATAATCGGACCGTAAACATTGTTTTCGGTAAGGTAAGCTGTAAATCTGTAGTCGCCCTTTACTTCACCCACAAAATCAGCATTCACAGTAAAGGTTAATACCCGCGTAGCGGAATCGTAATTCTTATTTGGAATACTTACGGTTACCGGCACTACTACCGATTTCCGCTGGTTAATATGGGTTGTATAGGACGTACGCGCAACAGGAACAGAATTAACATCGTTGAAATAAGTACGGTCGAACATGGCTGTAGATAATGTTTTCCGGTAGGTAGAAATTAAAGGATTGATGCTTGTTGTATTTAATGAATCGGCATCGTGAATATTTATTAGGATAACAGAACTATTTGCTACAGCTTTCAGTTTTTCCTGCGCGTCGGGTGTGTAGCCATCACCTGCACTCACAAACTGTTCGGCTAAAATATTTTTTACGGGTTTTGAAGTGACGATGGTAATAAATGTGTTAAGCGTATCATTGTTTACATTTTGGTCGGCAAAGGTGTTCACGCTATTGACCCACATTTTTAATTTATAATAACCAGGCGTTGCGATAGTATAGGGAATATTGAATGTAAATTCACTTACGGCATAAGTTGCCATGGCTGTCGAAAAACCAAAGGCTTGTGTTTCGTTACTTAATCCGATTACTGAATAATTTAATGTTAATGCTGTAATGGGTGTATTTCCCATGTTGGTGATTTTACAGATAACTGCAGCGGCTGTATTTATTGTATTATAATTATAGAATGCATTACTTCCGCTGATGGCTACGTCGTTTGCATTTACAATATTTTCCACGACAACATCATCGATCCAAAGCTGGAACCTGTCTTTCGAAATATTTTTAAATGCAATGCGGATGTTTTGTCCGGCGTATGCGCTCAGTGATAAACCGTGTTTAGTCCAAACACTTTTTTCTCCAAGTCCTGTTGTATTGCCATCTTGGATTGCGAACACCGGAGTTAATGTTGCAAAATCAACTGCAGTTAAAGTACCGCTTGTGTTGGTTGTTACATACACTTCATAACCCTCAAGAAAATTCGGGTCAGGTGATTTGGCATACCATGATAAAATAGAATTGGCGGTTATAGAATTAACTACAGGAGAAACAACGAAACGTTTCACGGCCACATTGCTTGTATCGAGCCACGAGGTTGAAACTAAAAAAGTATCAGCCTCAATATTGTTGTAACCGATAGCCCATCCGGTTGTTTTAAGGGAAGTAACGTTAAAAGGTTTATTAGGCGAATTGGTGTTTCCGATATTATTTTTAAAACCATCATCGATAATGTTATAACCTGTAGGAGCAGTTGTATAAGTGGTGGTTATGGTTTGGCTGCCTACAACTTGCACATTGTTTTGTAAACTAAGCGAATTAAAACTATCGCTGAATAAAATCTGGCTTTGAACACCTGCAAAACAAACACAAAAAATACCTGCAAAAAATTTCTTCATGGTTCCTATTCAATAAATATCCTGTCTTTACCGTCAAAATGAGGTGCCTGCACGCTCAAAACTTTTAAAGGTACTTTACTTGTTGTTTTAACTGCGTGAACTGTGTTTTGGGGAATAAAAATCACATCACCTTTTTTTATTCCGAATTTCTTTTCCCCCAATGTCATTTCTCCTTCGCCATCGAGAACAGCAACATGTTCCGAATGCTGAAGATGTTTATGGGGTTTTACTCCCTGCTTAATAACGATTACAAAACTGCTTGCTAAACTATCGCTGAATAAAGCTTTGTTATAAAGATTATCGCTGATTGTTTTTGCTCCTATACTATCGGTTGCGATATGCTGCGCTCTGCTGTTTGATCTGCAACACATCACAATAAATAGTATAAAACATAATCTGAACAAGCGCAATTATTTTATGATCGGTTGCGGTTGAACGGTTACTGCAGGAGCTTCCCCGAGCATTTGAGGGGTTAAGCCTCTCATACCCTGTAAAGCCTGAGGATGATTTGGATTTAACTTAAGCGCTTCCTGCCAGCATTCTTTTGCTTTTTTGAATCTTCCTAAATTATAATAAGAACCTCCTAAATTATACCATCCTTCCGGATTATAACGATCGAGTATGGTTGCTTTATTTAATTCGTAAGCTGCGCTGTCTGAACGTCCACGTTGTGCTTTTGCGTAACCACGTTGCAACAATTCGTTATAGAAAACAATATAATAATTTTTCAGGTACGGATTGTTCGGATACAAGCGCTCAGCATGTTTCCAGAAATAAAGAGCTTCTTTGTCGCGTTTTAATTTGTAATAAGCTAATCCTAAATTCAGATAACCGTTTACGTAACGCGGATGGAGATCAGTAGCGTGTTTCAAGTAAGAAATCCCTTTATACAAACTACGCTGTTTCATGTTCAGGTTTTGCGGATTCTTGAATTCGCCTCCTTCATTAGGGATGATGATGCTCTTTTTATTGCAACCGTCGGTGAACTCGGCAGTATCAACCAGGAACTCAAGCATTTTATCTTCGTAAGTACTGAATGGAAGATTGGCGGCTTCGCCCGGCTTGCGAGTAAACCATTTCGTATCGGCCAAATCAATCCAACGTGCTCCGGCATTTCCTAATACTAGTACACTGTTAGGCATGGTGTTCGCATCTTTAATAAATAAAGTGATATCACTCTTCCAATCCCAGTTTCTTTCCCAGGCTTTGCATCCGTATAAAAACACAACAGCACTTAAAACACCAATTAATGCTGTACGTTTAAGATTTACATTAATCGATTGCGCTTTATCGAGCCCTGCAAGTATCATCCAGGCAAGAAAAATACAGAAGCCGATAGAGGAGTGGAACAATAAACGTTCACCCATGGTAGCGCCAATATCCATTAATACGTTACCGATCATTAATAGGAAGGACACGTAAACGGCTAAAGCAAAACCAAGAACATGCTTCTTTAAAATTAAACGGTAAGTAAAATAAACAAGCGCAAGGTGTAAAACAACGGAGAGCATGAAATCCCAATCGGTAAAATGCCTGTAAATAATCGAATTATAAGAATAATCGGATGATAAAGGATGGGGGAAGAATAATAAACCAATGTATTTTAATAATACAAATGCTTTGGTACAAAAACGCTCCTGTCCGTCGGCCAGCAAATAAGGGTTGTTTAATAATTCGGTATCAGGAACACCGGGTTTTAATTTTACAGCCACCAAACGCATTCCTAAATAAAACAACATGACGAAATAATACCAAGTCATTAAGTGATTGCTGTCTTTTTTGATATTCTTTTTTACAAGGAGTAAAATGGCTCCCGCATAAACAAAAGGGAACAGCCAGAAACTTTTATCGGGTTTGTCTCCGGGTTTTGCATGAATATCGAAATTGAATTTAATGTAGAGCATGATGCCCATACAAACAGAAAATAAAACGATAGGGATGAAAATATCTTTGTATTCTTTCCATGATTTGGCTAAAAGCACAATACCTCCAACTGATACACCAAGTCCGCCTAACATATAAATACCACCCGAACTTGTATCGGTTGCAGTGTATCCTTTTATGAAAACAATTAAACCTACGCCTATAGCGCCATAACCGATTAATGGTTTTAAAAACTTTTGTAAATCGAAATTATGTTTCGTGAATGTCCAGAAGCCCAGTGGAATTAATCCTAAAAGAACTACCGCATACTCTTTGGATAAGAGGGCGAGCAAAAACATAACGCAGCCCCAGAAAAGGGTGGCCGGCTTTTTGTCTTCAAGATACTTAAAAGAATACAGGAAGGTGAGCGAGATAAATATCAACGAAAAAATTTCGTCACGACTTTTCACATTGGCAATCGCTTCGGTATGCATTGGATGCGTTAAGAATAATAATGCTGATAGGAAAGCCATGTCCTGATTGTCACGGAACATATAATTCCGGAATACTAAGTAAAGGAACAGGCATCCTAAAACGTAAGTCCACATGTTGTTGAAGTGTCGCCACGAGGCATTTTTTACCTGACAATCCACCTCATTAAATACACCATCGATATTTAAATCTTCTTCGGGGTCATCTAAATTATTTTTATTCAAGTCCCAACAACGTTGCGGATATAAACCATCTTTAGGATAAGCACCAATTAATTCCTGTTCAATTGCAAAACTCACAACTGAGAGCGGACGGTAACGTCCGCCGGCTAACTGGTCGGTAGCATTCATCCGGCGGTAGAAACTTTCGTAAGCATCCTTGCTTAAAATATCAGGAATACCTTTAATACCTTTAATAACATGGTCGTTTTGGTGGATGATAATTCCGTCATCGAGCGCATACTCATTATACAGACTGGTAGAATAAAAAATGATACCGATCAGAGCAAGAACTATAAGGGGTTGTTTTTGATTAACGAAGGGGAAGTACTTAAAAGTGTTCTTTAATTCCGCGAAAACGGGCTGTTTACTTCCTTTGGTTTGGTTTGCCATATGTCTGTTTTAAAACGAATTACAAATATAATTAATTAATAAAAAATTCCTAAATTACTTTGAGGGATTTATAGGTATAAAACCCCTTGCAGATGAGGCTATTGGATAGTCTGTTCCTGCTAAGATTTTACCCGGTTGTGAAAGGCAGCTATCCAACAGAATTTTGATGGAATCCGACATGCGTTGACCGCTTTGATTCATATGCGCACGGCTTTCGGTTTGAGGATTACAGGCAATAAAGCTCAAAGCCACAATACTTAATCTCAATTTCAGTGTTTTCATATTAATTTCTGACTACAAAAGTGATAATACTGGTTAATACAGTTGAACTGCTTGTGGCGGTTTTATTATTAGTGTATTGTGTTAAGCTTGCCAAAACGGTTGAGGTGCTGATAGAATAATTAGAACTTGCATTTTGGGATATAAGAACGGCGTTGTTATTCTTAGTGCCCGAATTAATGAAATAAAAACCGGCTGCAATGATCAATATGGCAACAATCCCTGCCTGATAAGGCTTGAGTTGGAATGGAAAGAAATTAAAAACGTGACTAAAAAAATGTTCGTTTTCAGAACTTTGTTTTTTGCGCCGCATTATTTTTCCGCGGGCTTCATTTACCAGCGAAATATCGGGCGTTTCAAGATCTAAATCATCGATTGATAATTTGTTTTTTAGAAAATTTTCGGTATTGTTTTCCATTGTTTTTTAGTTTACCGG
>JAHEYE010000330.1 GCA_023251695.1 Sphingobacteriaceae bacterium
GAAAGGTGCTTGTCCGACGCCAACTGTAGTTCCTGAAGATAAAAAAATAACTATCTGTCATATTCCTCCCGGGAATAATCAAAACCCGCAGACGATTGAGATAAATGAAAGTGCATGGCCTGCGCATCAAGCGCATGGTGATACGAAAGGTGCTTGTCCGACGCCAACTGTAGTTCCTGAAGATAAAAAAATAACTATCTGTCATATTCCTCCCGGGAATAATCAAAACCCGCAGACGATTGAGATAAATGAAAGTGCATGGCCTGCGCATCAAGCGCATGGTGATACGAAAGGTGCTTGTCCGACGCCAACTGTAGTTCCTGAAGATAAAAAAATAACTATCTGTCATATTCCTCCCGGGAATAATCAAAACCCGCAGACGATTGAGATAAATGAAAGTGCATGGCCGGCGCATCAGGCGCATGGTGATACGAAAGGTGCTTGTCCGACGCCAACTGTAGTTCCTGAAGATAAAAAAATCACTATCTGTCATATTCCACCGGGGAATAATCAGAATCCTCAAACGATAGAGATTAATGAAAGTGCATGGCCTGCGCATCAAGCTCATGGTGATACGAAAGGTGCTTGTCAGGTACAAAAAACTGAAGGCCCGGGTGGCGGAAAAAAAGGTGGGGAAGTAAAAGAAAATGACGGCGGAAATGGACCGGGAAGAACCAATCAAACGCAGACAACTGAGCCGCAGAAAACGGAAGAGCCCAAAAAGACAGAAGAAACCATAAAGTTGAAGCCAAGATAATTTATGAACTTAATATTAATTGATAATGAAAAAACGTGGAAGAATTTACTTCCGCTTACTTATACAAGACCTGTATCTGAAATCCGCATTGGTATTTTAACCATTAAAGAAAAATGGGAGAAGCATTTAAAGTCGCAGGCAAGTTATAGGTGCACTGATTATTTAAGTCATAAATTCAGTGTTAATTATAAAGCGGGGAAAAATAATTTATTTATTGCTTCAGATGTTTTGCCTGACGCAAAATTAGTTTCAGCAATAAAAAAACTAAAATCAAATGAGGGATTAAAAAAGAATGGCGCTTTAATTGCCTGCAATACTTCTGCTGCAACTTTTAATTTAGATACTTGTAAAGAATACGAAGCAAGTATTTTACGGATTGAAAATGTCTGGGATATTTTTATTAAGAACGGTGAAGCATTGAAAGCAGATTTTGAATTACTGACCAAAGGAAGGAAAAGCGCTGCTTTAAGTAAAAGCAATACTTTAGTTGGAAAAAAGAATTTAATTTTTTTAGAAAAGGGTGCAAAAGCAGAAGCGGCAACATTTAATACCAACAGCGGACCGATTTACATTGGAAAAAATAGCGAAGTAATGGAGGGTAGCGCAGTGCGCGGGCCTTTTGCTTTGTGTGACGACAGCACGTTAAAATTAATGGCAAAAGTTTACGGACCTACAACTATTGGTCCGCATTGCAAAGTAGGCGGAGAAGTAAATAATTCGGTTATTTTTGGGTATACGAATAAGGCGCACGATGGGTTTTTAGGAAACAGTGTAGTGGGTGAGTGGTGTAATTTGGGAGCTGATACCAATAACAGTAATTTAAAAAACAATTACGGAGAGGTAAAAATATTCTCGTACGCAACGAACGGAAACATAAATACCGGTTTGCAGTTTTGCGGATTAATAATGGGTGACCATAGCAAATGCGGTATTAACACTATGTTCAATACGGGCACAGTTGTTGGTGTTGGTGCAAATATTTTTGGCGGAGGTTTTCCGCCGGCGCACATCCCAAGTTTTGTATGGGGTGGAGCAGAAGGATTTGATACACACCGTTTAGATAAAATGTACGAAAGCACAACCCGAGTTTACGAACGTCGCCATAAAATATTGGAAGCAGATGAAAAGAAGATCTTAGAAATTATCTTCCACGAAACAACGAAGTTCAGGGAGTGGGAGTAAGGATGATAAAACTGCGCCAATCTTGCAAAAACAGTATGCTAAGGATGTAAAAGTGGCTCCTATAAGGGAGTTATAGGGCATTTTTAGAACGACAGAAATGGGATATTTAATTCTAATAGGTTTCGTGTTTATTTTATTCCTATTCGTCACATTTCTGACATGTATTGTGACGTTCCCTTTGTATTTCTTACTTAGGTTTTTAAATAGGAAATATTTTAATTTGTTTTGGTTGACCAATCGCCGACTTAAACTTATTCTTAGTTTGGTGACTATCCTGTTTGCGTCTTATCATGTTTATATTGCGTTCTATCCATCAGACAGTTTTTATGTTGACGAGTTTGAAAGCAATACAAAAATAACTTTCCCAAAGAGTGGTAATATAATTATTAAAGGCGCTTCCTATCCAGACATACACGGTGACTATTCTTCTTCCGCAATATTTTCGGTTGACGAAAATGACTTCCACTCTATTCTTAATAAAATAAAAGCATCAAAAGAATTCCAACTGGATAATTGTGATTTTTCATTCGGAATGGAAATAAGAAGTAAATCAAGTTCTTTTAATGAAGAAAATTTCAAAATACGATATGCTGATCCTTACGAATGTAAGCAGTCTATACCGGGTTTTATAATTGCATTTGACGAGAAAAACAAATTAATTACGTTTGACAGAAACAGTTGGTAAAAAACGCCCTATAACACACGGTTGACCTCCAGCGGACGGAAGGAAGGTCATCGTGGCGCGCAGAGGCAGTTGCCCCTTCGGGAAAGTTTAATTTGCGGCCACTAATTTTGTTTGGTATCTTTAAATAAACATTTGTGGGTATAGACAGTTGAGTGTTCCAAACGCCAACTACTTGTAGTCGCAAACCGTTATCTGAAAATGAATAAATATTTACTCTTCCTATTTCTTCTGCCTCTTTTTTCATCAGCCCAAACCGATAAAAAAGAAATCACAAAAATATATTCCCTCGCGCTTGGCGATTTTATAAAAGCCGCCAATAAAAAGAACGGAAAAGCTTTTGATACTTTGTTTGTTGGAAAACGGAAAAACGGTAGTGAAGATGATTTTCCGGATATAGAATTACCAAGCATCATTGAACATACGCAAATCAAACTCATCACTCCAAAAGAAGGAGAAAAAACACAAAATGCTGTTA
>JAHEYE010000114.1:0-4149 GCA_023251695.1 Sphingobacteriaceae bacterium
TGATGTGGCCATGCCGAACGATATGTTATCCTTCATCATGAAAAAACTGAACATGAATAAAAAGGATAATGCGATTCCCGGAGGGCGGTATCACAATTTCAAAGATTTTATCAGTTTCCCTACTTTGGGAGAAAAGAGGCTGATTTATAGAAACCCTCAACCTTTAGAACACAAATACCTTATTTCCAATCATAATACTATTTTAAAAACAGTAATGAAGCGGGATATTTTATTGCATTATCCTTATCACACCTTCAATCATATTATTAATTTATTGCGCGAAACCTCCATCGATCCGGTTGTGGAATCAATAAAAATTACCTTGTACAGGATGGCGGATGCATCACGTATTGCAAATGCTTTAATCAATGCTGTTAAGAACGGGAAACGGGTAACAGTGTTGGTTGAATTGCAAGCACGCTTTGATGAAGAAAATAATATTTACTGGGCCAGTAAGTTGCAGGATGAAGGGGCCCAGGTTATTTACGGTGTTACCGGATTGAAAGTTCACTCTAAATTATGTTTGATCACCGCAAGGGTAGGAGGAAAAGAAATCAGGTGTGCGCATGTAGGAACAGGAAATTTTAACGAACGCACAGCAAAGATTTATACCGATTTCAGTTTAATTACCTGTGATAAACGTATTACCGAAGAAGTCGCTAAGGTTTTTGATTTTTATGTCGATAATTTTAAGGTTGGACATTTCAAGCATCTTGCTGTTGCCCCTTTTTACATGCGTAAAATTTTTATCAGCCATATCAATAAGGAAATTAGTCATGCTAAAGCCGGAAAAAAAGCATCCATTATTTTAAAGATGAATAGTCTGGTTGACCGTGAAATGATTCTTAAATTATATGAAGCATCCAATGCCGGTGTAAAAATTAAATTGATCATCCGCGGAGCTTGTTCTCTTGTGACAGGAATTGAGGGGTATAGTGAGAATATTAAAGCCTACAGTATCGTTGATAAATATCTGGAGCACACGCGCGTTTTTATTTTTCATAATAATGGCGATGAAAAAATTTACATTACTTCGGCCGACTGGATGAGCAGGAACTTAGACAGCAGGAGTGAAGTGGCGATTCCGGTTTATGATAAAGAGATCAGGAAACAATTGAAGGATATTATTAATATCCAGCTTTCCGGAAATACCAAAGTGAGGATATTGGATGAGAAACTGGAAAATAATTATGTGAAGCCTAAGCCGGGAGAGCGGAAAATAAGGGTGCAGGATGAAGTTTATAATTATTTGCAGAATGATAATGAAGAATATTTAAAGGCACTTAAAAAAGAATTACACTATAGTAAATGATTTTAGCAGCTATTGATATTGGAAGTAATGCGATGCGTCTTTTGTTTTGCCGCGTGTATGAAGTTAACGGCAAACCGCATTTCTCGAAAGAAGAACTGATCCGTATGCCAATCCGTTTGGGTGAGGACGTATTCTTGCGCGGAAAGATTTCGGAGCAAAAAGAAGAACGCCTAATCACTTCATTAAAGGGATTCAGTGAATTAATTAAAGCCTATGATGTTACTGCTTACCGGGCCGTTGCAACAAGCGCAATGCGTGATGCATCGAACGGCGATGAAATATTAAACCGTGCCAAAAAAGAATCCGGCATTGAGGTTGAGATTATTGATGGTAAATTAGAAGCAGCTTTGGTTTTTTCGAACCATATCGAAGAAATCCTGAATCCGAAATACGCTTATTTATATATTGATGTGGGTGGCGGAAGTACGGAGTTGACTTTGTATTTCAATCAAAAAGTAATTTCAGCACGGTCGTTTAATATCGGAACCGTAAGGATGTTGTTAAGCAAGGATGAAAAAGAGGAGTGGGAGGAAATGAAAGCATGGCTTAAAAAGAGTACAGTCGGCATTCATCCCTTAAACGCCATTGGTTCGGGCGGAAACATTAATAAGATTTTTAAAATGGCCAATAAAAAAGAAACGAAACACCTGAGTTATGATAAACTTAAAGGCCAGTACGAAATGTTATGCTCACATACTTACGATGAGCGGATTGAACGTTTAGGTTTAAAGCCTGACCGCGCCGATGTAATTATTCCTGCTGCTAAAATATTCCTCACTGTTATGAAAACGGCGGACATTGATAAAATCTATGTTCCGCAAATTGGTTTATCTGACGGTATCATTCACGACTTGTATGAAGTTCAAAAATCGAAGAAAAAATAATGGTCTCTAATTTCATATTATTTCTTTCATTTTCAATTACAGACGCGATTGATATTATTTTAGTTGCTGTTATATTGTATTTGCTTTACAATATGGTGAAAGGAACTTCGGCCGTGAATATTTTTATTGGTTTGGCAGTTATTTATTTTTTATGGATTATGATAAGAGCCTTGGATCTGAAATTACTCAGTTCGTTGATGGGAAAATTCGTGAATGTTGGGGTTATTGCTATCATGATCGTATTTCAGCAGGAGATACGGAAATTTTTACTGTATATAGGATCTAACGAATTTATCCGGAGCCGTAATTGGAAAAATATTTTAAAGTTTAAAATAGGCACAGCTGATGCCGAAGAAATTGAATTAAATGTAGAAGCTATTGTTGACGCTTGTTTTAACATGAGCGAAACAAAAACAGGAGCACTTATTATTGTCTCGCACAAATCAGATCTGAAATTTTACATTAATTCGGGAGAACCTGTTGATTCGGGACTAAATGCCAGAATGCTGGAAAATATTTTCTTTAAAAATTCTCCTTTACATGATGGTGCTGTAATAATAAAAAGCAACCGCATCATTGCCGCCCGTTGTGTGTTACCCGTGACCGAAAAAGAGAATTTCCCCGCACATTTTGGTATGCGTCACCGCGCTGCTGTTGGTATTACGGAAACCACGGATGCAATTGCCATAACGGTTTCGGAACAAACAGGTGCGGTTTCGCTCACAACTTCGGGCGAGATTAATGCAGGTTTAAGCAGGGAAAAACTTCGTTTCCTGATCGAAAAGAATATTAGATAAATGGAAAATGTAAGAGGGATGAGGGATGATGTAAGGGGGATGAAGGAAAAAAGTATGATAGCGTATTTTGAAAAGATGATATTAAAAATTAAAAAATAGTATGGAAAATAAGACAAAGTTATTACTTGATAGAACATTTTATTTTGGTGTAAATACTTTAAAATTCTTAAAAAAATTACCTGATGATTATATTGACAGAATTCCTAAAGGACAGGTCGGACGATCCTCAACTTCTATTGGTTCGAACTATGAAGAAGCTCAAGGGGCAGTTTCAAAAAAGGATTTTATTAATAAAATTGGGATTTGTTATAAAGAATCAAGGGAAAGTGTTTATTGGTTAAGGGTTTTACGGGAGTTGCATAATGAAAAACATTCTGTTGAATTTCCAAAATTTATCAAGGAAGCTGAAGAAATAAGGAATATCTTTGCAGCAATAAAAAAGTCTTCGGGCAACAAATAATATCCACCATTATCAATAAACCCTTATCCCTTATCCATATTCCCTTATCCCTTATCCATATTCCCTTATCCCTTATCCCTTATCCATATTCCCTTATCCCTTATCCATCATCCCTTATCCCTTTTACCTCTGACCTTCTATGAACTTACTTTCTGTAAATAACCTCTCTAAATCTTATGGCGACCGTGTCTTATTCCGTGGTATTTCGTTTGGAGTAAACCGGGGTGATAAAATTGCGCTTGTCGCAAAAAACGGAAGCGGTAAATCAACGTTGTTTAAAATTTTAAAAGGAGGAGAAATTGCCGATACCGGAGAAGCTGTTTTCAGGAAAGACATTACCGTTTCGTTCTTAGATCAGGATATTGTGTTGAATGAAAAATTATCTGTAATTGATCATGTTTTTGCTAATGATAATAAATTAACAAAATGTATTAAGGCTTACGAGAAAGCAGTTAAACTTTCGGAAGAAGGTCATGTTAGCGCCGCTAATTTATTAGAGAGTTCTCTTGCAGAGATGAATGAATTAAATGCCTGGGATTATGAAAAAAACGTAAAAGAAATTTTATCGCGCTTAGAACTTGATGATTTTGCACAACTTATTTCTACTTTAAGTGGCGGACAAAAAAAACGTCTGGCTTTAGCACAAGTTTTAATTAATAAACCTGATTTATTAATTATGGATGAGCCAACCAATCA
>JAHEYE010000114.1:4249-10111 GCA_023251695.1 Sphingobacteriaceae bacterium
AACTTGATGATTTTGCACAACTTATTTCTACTTTAAGTGGCGGACAAAAAAAACGTCTGGCTTTAGCACAAGTTTTAATTAATAAACCTGATTTATTAATTATGGATGAGCCAACCAATCACTTAGATATTGATATGATTGAATGGTTGGAGAATTATATTGAAAAACAGGACATCAGTATTTTATTGGTGACGCACGACCGTTATTTTTTGGATGCTGTGTGTAATTCGGTTCTTGAATTGGATAATACAGAGCTTTATGAATATAGGGGCGACTACAGCTATTTCGTTACCAAAAAAGCCGAACGTGAAGCGATGCAGAATGCAGAAATTGATAAAGCACGTAATTTATACCGTCGTGAATTAGAATGGGTACGGAAAATGCCAAAGGCGCGCACGGTGAAGTCAAAAGCCCGTGTGGATGCATTTAGTGATGTGGAGCAAAAAGCAAAACAAAAGCGGATTGATAAACAGGTAGAATTAAGTGTGAAAATGGAACGCTTAGGTTCTAAAATTCTGGAATTAATTAAAATAAGTAAATCATACGGACCTAAAAAAATATTAGACCCATTCTCATACACCTTTAAAAAAGGAGAAAAGATTGGTGTTATTGGAAAGAATGGAGTAGGGAAGAGCACGTTCTTAAATATTTTACAAGGATTAGAAACATACGACAACGGAAAAATCCAAACAGGGGAGACGGTAATTTTTGGTTATTACTCTCAAATGGGCATTAAAGTGGCCGAAGATAAACGCGTCATTGAAGTGGTGCGCGACATAGCTGATTATATTCCATTGGCAAACGGAACACAATTGTCAGCTTCACAACTTTTAACCCGTTTTAATTTTCCGCCCGACATGCAATATAATTATGTCAGAAAATTAAGCGGAGGAGAAAAGCGCAGGTTGTATTTATTGACTGTACTTCAAAAAAATCCAAATTTTTTAATTTTAGACGAGCCGACGAATGACTTAGACATTCCGACTTTGCAGGTATTAGAAGAATTTTTAGAAGATTTTGGCGGTTGCGTTATTATTGTATCGCACGACCGTTATTTTATTGACAAATTAGTTGACCATGTTTTTGTGATGGATGGCGAAGGTACTATAAAGGATTACCCCGGGAATTATACCGAGTACCGCGAATGGAAACAAGAGCAGAAGGGGACGGAAGGGATTAAAGGGATTGAAGAGATTAAGGGGACCAAAGGGACTGAAGAGATAAAAGGGACAGGAGAGACAAAAAAGATTGAAGTTGAAAAACCAAAGCAGGATAATTCAAAACGTTTATCATTTAAAGATAAACACGAACTGGAAACTTTAGAAAAAGAAATTGCTTCACTCGAAAGAAATAAGGCGGAATTAGAATCAAAATTAGGTGCCACAACCAATTACGAGGAACTAAACGGAATCGGCGCTGTTCTCAAGAACGTAAGTGATGAATTAGATACAAAATCGTTGCGTTGGTTGGAGTTGCAGGAAAAAGCAGCGAATTAAATGCTATATTTAATGTATGAAGTATAGGCGATTAGTTTGTTTTATTTTCACAGCACTTTTTTTAATATCCGCCTGTACTCTTCAAAAACGTGCTTATCGTAAAGGTTATTATCTTCATTTAAAAAATAATTCAAGCGCCGCTGCAAAAATTTCTAATGGAAAAGAGGATAAGAACAGTTTTATTTCGGCTGACAAAGATCCTACTGAATCATTGATTGCTTCCAATGATAAAAACTTTATAGTTCCTGCCAAAGCAAATAATAAAGATTCAATAAAGACTATAACCTGTGGTGATAGCATGTGGACAAGAGAAGGAAATGTGTCAAAAGTAAAAATTATTGAAGTAACTGAGTATGAAGTTAAATATAAACGTTGTGCAAATTTAAACGGCCAAGTTATTTCAGTACCTAAGAGTGGTGTTTCGAAAATCAAATATGAGGATGGTCGGGTAGAACTAATAGAGCTAAACCAAAAGAAAGAATCAAAAGAAATTAAAGATATCAGGAAAGCTAAAGAAAAAGGTGGTCCAAGTTATAGGCTTGCTATATTATGTTTGTTATGGTTTTTTCTGTTTTTATTTTTTTCAGTATTATCTTTTCTTTTGGTAAAGACCGGTTTTTTTATTTTCGGAGTTTTGTTTTTTTATATAGCATTAGGATTTGCTGCTTTAACAATTATATGTGCATTTAGAGCTTTACACTTTATAAAAAAGAAACCTGAGATTTATAAAGGCCGCTTTATGGCACTGATTGCATTAATTATAACTATAGGAATTTTGTTTATAACCGCACTTGCAGCAGCAATTTTCAGCTTACTGCCTTTTTTCGCATAGTTAAGATTTAATCGTGCGGAGCCGGCCCCCGTGCACATTAATCTTAAGCGCATTTAAAAATAAAGGTACACCATAAGTCTTCACATGTGCCCCTCAAAAGGATTCAAATGAGCGGAAGATAATAGCGTAATCATTAATTGCCCTCTTTTTTACCTTAGATAGCTTACGACGGATTTCTATTAAGTTATTTCTCTTTTTAATACTTTTAAATGAAAACCGGCGTGCCCTTCATCTTTATGTGTGATCTCTTCGTTGATCAGTTTGTGCAATTCAGGAAGCGCGTGAAATGGAATCGCAGGATAAGCATGGTGCTCTGCATGGTAAGGCATATTCCACATCATTAATTTTACCAGCTTATTTGTCCGTATACTGCGTGTTCTGTTGAAAATATCTCCTTCATGGGGCAAACCATTGTGCTCAGGCACAAGATAACAGGAAAGAATACAATGACCTGTGACCTGACCGATAAATAATCCCCAGAAACCGGGATTTACAAATAATGCCATAAGTAATAATGCAACATAAATTAAAAGAATGTAACCACTCTCCACCGCCAACTTCATACGTACCGTGGGCCGGATAAAGGAAAAAAAATTGCGACGTATAAATTCAGGCATACCAAAAGCTCCGGCGATAATCATGCAGACTTTAAAAAGTAACATAGGAATTCCGGATATCCAGGCTAAATAGGATGGAATATTTCTTACTATTGAAGGTAAAGGCTTGTTAGCAAAGGAAATTTCGGGATCCATCCCTTCAACGTGTGTGTAACGGTGATGGGTGAAATGAAGTTCCTGAAAAGCTGTTGAAGGATACAAATGAGCTATCCCTACCAGTCGGGCAGCGAGTTGGTTCAAGTGTTTTGATTTGAATGCAGTATTATGGACGGTCTCATGCTCGCAGGCAAATAAGCTGCAACAAAGAAAAGCAAATGCAATCTGCGAAAGTGCTATTTGCCATAATGGACCTGTCCAACTGAGAACGACGCACACATTTATTACTAGGAATAATGCATACATAAAGATGAAACGTATTAACGCTGGGTTATTGTTTTTTTGCATCAGTAGATTTAACTGATCCTTTGGTAGTTTTTTGCTTTGATGAAAACTCTCTTCCATATACGTAGTTCAAATATAATTAATCTTTCCCGGGCAAGTTTGCGGGGCAGCTGTTAGCGGTAGTTGTGCCCCTTATAATATTTTCCAACAGAAAACTGGTAAAGCTGTGATATGTCAGAACTGTAATAATGCCAAACATATTTTTTTGATATTGAAGATTGCATTGCACAATTGTCCGAAATTTTTGTTTCACATCTGGTCAGGAGGTCCGATTTTGTCTTTTCAAATTGAGATTTGTTGCCTACGTTAACAAGATAAGAAAAACACTTCCATGGTCCGATTCCAAATGGTCCTCTACGCGCGAAACAGAAATGATTTGTCAAAGCATTTAATGAATCGCAGTATATAAGTTGATTGATACGTCCATATTTTTTCTTTGAAAAGAGTTTTGAATTGTTGACCTCGTTAATCTTAATGATTTCTTTTTTAGTTTTTCCGATATAAGTCGAACCGTTCAACACGAAGGTTTGAGACATTACCAATAATGAATACAGCGAAATTAGTACAGTTAATGTAATTTTCAATGTAGACATACTGATTGGATTTGTCTATTAAAGGTAAAATGAAAAAGGGAAGAAATCAAATATTTAACAAGTCTCTGACCTGTCCATATTTTGTCCGTAATTACCGCTAACGTTTTCCAAGTTTGCGTTCGGCGGGCTTCCGAAGAATCCTGCGTCTACAAGTACAAATGGTATTATAAAGATACAAAAGTTTTTATTAGTACGTCCGCCCGCTGACGCAAACTTGGTGTTATGCGATGCCAAACCAGGTTTTGGTTACGTCTTGATACAGCGTCCGCATATTATTTTATTTGATGTCCGTGAGAAACGGAAAATTATTTGTCCGCAAAAACCAAAACCTAATGAACCAACAAAGTGTCGAGGCAAAGAAAATGTTACTGATAACGGTAAATAATTTTTTATTCGGTCACTTTTGTCCAAGTGAAAAATATTTTGAGCGTCTGCATGAATATGAAAATTTATTTGTCCGATTGGCTTGCAGGGCAGGTGAGCGGTCGCCAAAAAAACAATTAGCAAAATGTTGTCCGATTAAAACATTTAGGCGCAACGGTGTCCGAACGAAATTGTTTTTTTATTTTGCGCGGTCGGCGTGCGTGTCAACATTTAAATAAGTGTCCACGGTTTGGTTTCGCATAACGGTTTCGCGGTTGGCGATCGGCGGGCTTTGAAACACTCAACCGTCTACACCCTAAAACGTTTATTTAAAGATACCAAACAAAATTAGTGGCCGCAAATAAATTTCCCGAAGGGACAACTAACTCTGGGCGCCACGATGACCTTCGGTCTGCCCGTTGGTCGCCATACCGTGTGTTATAAGTAGGCTGGTGCACACACAGTTTAATGTTGTATTACAATTTTACTAAATTCGGTCTTATTGTGTGATTGAAGTTGAATAAAATAAATTCCATCTGGAACGCTAGACACATCTAATTTGTTTTCATTGAAATTTTCCCTAGTCATAACGACCTGTCCGAATTTATCAATTAATGTGATTGTCACGGCTTGCATTAAATTAATTGTGATGTTTCCTGAAGTTGGATTAGGATAAAGTAATTCAAAGGTTTTTTTTGAAAGTTCATCAATCCCTGTAAATGCATTGCAGAGCGTAGAATCGGTTGAAACACAAACGCCATCAATATAATAGTAAGAGGTATTAGAAGTGCATGGAATACCAGCAGATAAGGTGTCAGAGTTACTATTGAAATTACCTATAGTGATGTATTCCTCATTACCCGCTGCGATAAATGAACCTGAAATTTTTTTCCAATTAATATTGTCGGTAAGGTATAGTCCGGATGGGTTTGATATTTGCGGAATAACATTTATTGCGTTATAACCACTTTGTGGTATGGCAAATGAAGAAAAATATATACCTAAATCATCAGTCGCGCACATCGAACTATCTGCTAGCGAAACATACATGGACACAAAATATTTTTGCCCTGCTGTTAAAGTGGTTGTAAGTCTTGTTTGAATATACTCTCTATATATTGGAGTGTAGTCTAACCAAGCTTGAAGACCCGCATAACCTAAAGAATTTTGTAATCCCATTTGAGTACCAGCTGTATTAGCAGGCACACCCATGTTTATTGATGGAGTGGTAACAGTAAAACATGAATTGAAATAATCAGATGTTCCAGGCCCTGGCATATACCAGTTTCCTGTACGATTTATTTGGCTTTGAGCAGTAGGACAGCTTGTATAAGTTTCAAAACTTGGATTAGGAACAAGATTAATCTGTCCGACAGCTAATTCGGAAATGAGGAACAATATGAAAATTAATTTTCTCATTTGTAGTTTAGTCCACCAACTTACTTATAACGTTTTGCGGCTTGGCGTCCGGCGGGCTTGCGAAGCTTCACCTGTCTATACCCACAAAAGGTTATTTAAAG
>JAHEYE010000115.1 GCA_023251695.1 Sphingobacteriaceae bacterium
TACAGTATAAACTCCTTGAGCTAAGTTTTTTGTTTTAAAATAGTTCCCGTTAACCCCCGATCCTATAAAAATACCACTAGAAGGAGTTGCATTTAATTGTATACTATCTCCTCTACACAAAGCTGAAGGGCTAGTTGTAATAGTTGAGCTGGGAGGAGCTGCAGTATAAGTTCCGCAGGTAAAAGCATAATCAATAAGTTTCCCAGGAAAATTAGTGTCCATGTGAATCCATCCGTAAATAGTATCACCAGAGGGTATTACTTTTTTAAAACCTACATAAAAAGGATTTACCTTTATGCTACATGTATATGACATAGAACTGGGATTGATATATTCATAATACAAATACGGAGAAGCTTGACCAATGTTCCAGCTGACCGGAGTTATACTCCAATTCAAAGAAGAATTCAATGATGAACCAAAAGTTAGATTTGCAGGATACCTATATGGACAGTCGACAGCTGTACTATAAACGAACTCACAATTGGTAGTGGAGGTTATCATAATCCCTTTTGATTGAACTCCACCGGCAAAACAAGGAGGACTGTTAAAGCTCGATACTTTTAAATCAGGAGCCAAATCGCCATCAATATCAAAAGCGTAATAATCAGATGGCGGGCTCGAACATGGCGTACCGTTAACCGTAAACGTTTTATTTATTAAATTATAATTACAACAAGTACTACCAACAGAAAATGTCTGGCCATAGGTTAGATTAATCAGGGGGAAAAAACCAAATATGAAAATAATTTTTTTCATGGTTAGTTGATTACGACAATTTTTTGCCGGGAGAATTTATTCCCGACAAAATAAACTCCACTTTGTAGATTATTTATTTTAGCCGAATAGTTATTTTGTGAATTTAAATTTTTTGTTTCGATTAATTGTCCGAGTTCATTTGAAATAAAAATGGTTTCTTCTTTTATTCCCTTTATTTCAAATTCGCCTGAATTGGGGTTGGGGAAAATTGTGAAAGACGGGTCATTAACTGACGGATTTATGATAGCTACACAAGGAGAAACCATTTGAGTATAAAAACCAGTTGCTGAACATCCGCTGGGCAATTGGTTTCCATAGATTACATAATTAGTAGAAACAATTGGTGTTATTTCGACAAAAGGCAAACCAGTTATTATTTGCGTTGATTGATCTAAACTCGTAAACAAATATCCGCCTGAAGAACCACTTAAGTTTACTACCGCTGTATCTCCGGCACATATAAGACTATTATTAGAGGTCGCTGTTATTATCATATTCGAATTGTCGACATTGACTAAAACATATGAGGTGTCACTACAATTACCGATTCCGAAACCTACAACACTATAAGTTGTAGTTGAGATAGGATACTCTATACAAACAGAAGAAGAACATCCTATGCTCCATGAATAACTTGTAGCGCCGGTTGCATTTAAAGTGATTTTCGTGCCTGCACAAACTGAATTTGAACTTACTGTTACAGTTAAATCAGGTACACCGACTACTTGAGTTATTGTTCGCGTACTTAAACATCCTGGTGAAAACGTCCCCGTAACAGAATAAATTGTAGTTACAGATGGGTTAATAGTACAGGTTGCTCCGGCACACCCGGTACTCCAACTATATGTACTCGCTCCACTTGCAGAAAGTTGAGTAGTTGTGCCCGGGCAAACTACAGCATTTGATAAACTAATTGAAAATGAAGGTTGAAAAACCGTTTGCGTGAATGTTTTTGTACTAATTACATCACATTGCCCAGGCCCTGAGCCACTAACCGTGTACACTGTTGAGACAGATGGACTGACCGAAATACTTGATGAAATAATACCTCCACTCCAGGTATATGTTCCCGCTCCACTTACATTTAAAACAATTGGCTGGTTATCACAAGAAGGCAAAATATTAGATGAAACGGAAAGGGTTGGCGTAAAAGTTGGAGTTACAGTTAAACTTATTAATTGACTGCTAATTGTTGTACAGCCTAATGGATTAGGTAAAGCGTAACTTATTGTATAAACTCCGGCCGCTAAATTTTTTGATTTAAAATAATTTCCGCTAATTCCGGAACCTGAAAAAACTCCTCCACTTGGGTTGGCACTTAATAACAAGCTATCACCTTTACACATTGAAGCAGGAATTGTTGTTATTGTCGAAGTTGGTGGAGCTGCAGTATAAGTGCCACATGTATAAGCATAATCAATCACTCTACCAGAGAAATTACTATCTACATTTATCCAACCGTAAATTGTATCATTAGAAGGAAGTATTTTTCTAAATCCAATATAATAATTTGCAGCTTCTTGACCACAGGTCCAAGTTGAAGTATTCATATAATAATAATGATAGATATACGGTGCCTCATTGGTTCCTGGAGCGGATTTCCAATTTAAATTACTTTTAAGCAAATCCCCATAATTCATTTTCTGAATAATTGAAGAGTAGGGACAAATAGTTGGTAATGTTGTATAGACTAATTCTGCACCGGAATATGAATTCACACTAATATCTTTTGTAATTAACCCCGATGAAAAACAACCTTGCCATAAATAATTTGTTATGGATATATCTTTTATAAGATCTCCGTCAATATCTAATACAAAAGAATCTCCTATATATGCGCAAGGACTTCCCGTTATTAACAAGCTTTTATTCACGTAATTATAATTACAACAGGTGCTCCCTACAGAAAATGTCTGCGCCTTCAGTAATCCTGAAAATAATAAAATAAATATGAAAACAATTTTTTTCAATCAAATAAAGCTACAAAAAAAATTCGGTAAAATCAAACTTTCCGCTTCGGATTATCGACCAAAAAAGCCTTCCAGCCTGTGTAAGATTTGCCGGCGGCTTTTAAATTACTGTTCTGAAAAAAATGACACATGGCTGCACCCAATGCATCAGTTGCATCTAAATGCGAAGGCGTTTGTTTAAATTTTAATAATTGCTGAAGCATGGCAGCAACTTGTTCCTTGCTTGCATTACCATTTCCTGTAATACTCATTTTTATTTTTTTAGGCGAGTATTCTGTAATAGGAATATTTTTACTTAAGGCCGCTGCAATCGCAACGCCCTGGGCGCGTCCTAATTTCAGCATACTCTGTACATTCTTCCCAAAAAAAGGCGCTTCAATGGCTAATTCATCCGGTTTAAATTCTTCAATAATAGCTATCGTTCTCTCAAATATTTTTTTTAAGCGGTCCGAATGTTCCTCAAATTTATCAAGCTTTATTATGCCGGTGCTTATTAATTCAGGGTTAAGGCCCTTAATATGAATCAAACCATATCCCATAATAACCGTTCCCGGGTCAATACCTAATATGATTCTGTCGGTGGCCATTTGCTAATTATAACGTAAATTTAGGCGAATAAATTAGCCTTTTGCTTAGCAGCTATAAAAACATAATAACATGGTTGGTTAAAATCCTGATTGGCGTCGGGAGTTTCGCTTTTATTTACTGGCGCTTAAAAGATGATTTAACCACTGAAAATTTATTAACTCTTAAAAACTCCTTTTTACTGCCCTCTGCTTACTGCCTACTGACCTTCTGCATTCTGCTCGTTCCAATAAACTGGGGCATTGAAAGCTATAAATGGAAACTGATAACAAATCCAATAGAAAATATTTCTTTTAAAACTGCAAATAAATCAGTTTACGCCGGTTTATGCGTCGGAAATCTGGCACCAGGAAGGGCAACTGAATTTCTTGCCAAAATTTTATTCTTTAAGCCCGATAACCGACCAACCATTACCCTGCTCCATTTCGTAAACGGTATGTTCCAATTGTCAATCACAATTGTTTTCGGTTTATTGGCGCTTGTTTGCAAGTTTGACACCGGTAATGGATTAAGTTCCGCGCAATTTTTAGGCATTGGTATTTTTTGCATGCTGCTCCTTGCATTTTTCCTGATGTTTGTTTTTAAATTCAATACACTCCAAAAATGGATTTTTGGTTTATTTAAGAAATCGCTTTCTGCGAAAAGCCTGCCCTACTCTTTTACAAAAAATTCAATCGTCAAATTGTTTTCTTTGTCGGCCCTACGCTATGTAATTTTCACAACGCAATTCGTTCTCATTTTAAAAATCTTTTATGAGGGTAATATTAATGCTTCCATACTTGCTTCGGTTTGTATTTATTTTTTATTCACTACTGTGTTACCCATGATTAGTTTTATTGAACCCGCCATAAGGGCCGCCATTGCCATTTTGGTTTTCAGGAATACAGACATAAATGAGATTTCACTTGTGTTAACCGCAGTTCTGCTTTGGTTAATCAATATTGTACTGCCAAGTATTATGGGTTATCTGATTATTCTAAGTGAAAAATTTGATCCCGATAGCAATCGGGATAATTTGTTTAAGAAATGATGTTGGTCATAAAAATAATTTCTGTTCTGAGTCTGGCGTTTTATCTTGCCTATTTAATCCGCGGGATAATCGGCTTTTCGAAAACAGACTATTTTACAACCGACCCTACCGCCCTAAACAAAACAAAAACCGCCATTATCATTTGTGCACGCAACGAAGAAAAGAATATTGAAAAATGCCTTCAGGGAATTTTTAGTCAGAATTTTGATAAAGAATTACTCGAAATTATTTTAGTGAACGATGGCTCCACCGATAATACAAAAGAAATTGCCGGAAAATTATTTTCTGATTACAAAGGCGCTTTCCTAATTATTAATAATACTGAAAATCTCGGGAAGAAAAAAAGTATTACCTCAGCCATCGAAGTCTGCAATGCCGAATTAATCGTTTGCCGCGATGCCGATACCTATACGCAAAACGAAAACTGGCTCAAGACCATCGTTTCTTTTTACGAAAGTTCCGGTAAACAATTTATCATAGCCCCCCTCGAAATCGAAAATGGAAACGGGTTGATAAACCAACTGCAGTTTTACGAAAACTCTGCTCTTGCAATTGTCACCGGCGGTTACGCCTATTATGAAACTGCTTTTTTATGCAATGGCGCTAATCTGGCCTTCACTAAAAAAATATTCGAAAAAACAGGCGGTTACAAAAGTCATATAGGTTTAAATTCGGGCGACGATGTTTTATTTTTGGAAGAGGTAAAAAAAGTGGAACCGGAAAGCGTAGCTTATCTTAAAAACACAAAAGCCTCCATAGTTACTTACCCCCTTCCCACACTGTCAAAACTCTTTAAGCAAAAACTGCGCTGGGCCTCAAAATTCGACAAAAACCCCAATCAAATCAATGCTTTTTTGGGCGTAATTGTATGCTTAGTACACCTATTTAGCCTCATTTATCTTATAAAACCAATATTTACGCATCATATACCTTTATTTGGTATAATTTTCGTTTTTTGGAGGGTTTTTATTGACTTTTTGTTATTATTTTTAGCCTCACGTTATTTTAACAAGCCTGTTAAATGGGGTTGGTTTTTACCACTTTCCGTTGTTTACAGTTTCTATGTTATCATAACCGCGGCATTAAGCCTTGTTATTAAACCAAAAGGAACTAAAGGTGTTTAAAAAAAGAACTTTATCTGAATTTGAATCTGAATCCTTATCCAGACAAACCTGGAGGAGGTTTAAGAAAGATAAATTGGCTTTGACCGGTTTAATTATCATTATCATTGCATCCATCATTTCTATTCTTGGTTATTTAATTACCCCCGATTCCACACCTTACGCCAACGATCAAAAACCTGAACTCCACATTAAAGAGCCCGGCTTTAACATCGCTATGCTATTGATGCGTAAAAACGAAGCCGACCGTTCAGAAAATTTTTTAATGAAAATGTTTTTTGGCGATAATGGCCAATTCTCTTCTATTCCTGTTTACAAATACAAATTCGAAGGTGCTAACATTATTGTGGAAGAATTTACAGGCAACACGCCTAACGAGGGAACAAAAACACCTTACAATATTGCCGATGTAGTTTACGATGTGAACCCTAACAGTAATGTTAAATACGATGAAGCCGCACAAACATTAGAATTTTATTTGATCAGCACAGGCGAGAAAACCAAAAAAACCGTTGCTGAATTGCGAAACACAATCAAAGAAGATAATTTAATAACTAAAACATTTTTACTGGGCACCGATTTGGCAGGTCGCGATTTGCTGAGTCGTTTAATGATTGGGACGCGCATCTCTTTAACTGTTGGTTTTATTTCCGTTCTTATTTCGATTTTCCTTGGTATTTTGTTGGGCGCTATTGCCGGTTATTACCGCGGTAAAGTTGACGATATAATTATGTGGGTCATTAATGTGGTATGGTCCATCCCAACTTTGCTATTGGTAATTGCCATCACTTTGGTTTTAGGAAAAGGCATCTTCCAGGTATTTATTGCCGTAGGTTTAACCATGTGGGTGGATATCGCAAGGATTGTACGCGGGCAAATTTTAAGTATCCGCGAAAAAGAATTTGTGGAAGCAGGCCGCGCTTTGGGTTATAAAAATTTCAGAATTATTTTCAAACACATTTTACCAAACGTAATGGGACCTGTAATTGTAATTGCGGCATCAAATTTTGCAACAGCCATTTTAACTGAAGCGGGTTTAAGCTTTTTAGGAATCGGTGCGCAGCCTCCAACGCCATCGTGGGGAGAAATGATTAATGCACACCGTGGTTATGTTTTAATAGACCAGGCCTACCTTGCATTTATCCCGGGTGTTGCCATTATGTTTTTAGTATTAGCCTTTATGTTGGTAGGTAATGGTCTCCGCGATTCTTTAGATACGCGCTCCCTCGATTCTAAACCTATAATGGGAAGTTAGATTTACTCAAACAACGAAAGCGATTTCCCTGTTGTTGGTCCCTGAATGTTTTTTCCTAAGATTATTAAATCGCGTTTAATGCCGTCCATGTCGGCCACTTTAGGTAAGTGTGCCCATTTTTCGAAGCCGTAATCGTAAAATAATTTTAAGCTGGGTTCGTTGTGCCCAAAAATAAATCCTAATAAATTATTGATGCGTAAAGCAGGCGCAACTTCAATTGCTTTTTTCAAACTTGCTTTTCCAATTCCAAGTCCGCGGTATTTTTGGTCAATGTAAATACTTACCTCAACTGTTCCATCGTAAGCAGGACGTCCGTAAAAAGAGTTAAAGCTCATCCATCCTGCGTATTCTCCTTTATACATCACTAACCACAAGGGGCGTTTTTCTTTATTGTGAGAATTGAACCATTGCAATTTGCTTAGTGCAGTCACAGGCTCTAAATCGGCGGTAGCTAAACGGGAGGGAATGGTTGCGTTATACGTCTCCACAATTTTTGGAAGATCCTGTAGTGTCGCGTATGTAAACTCTATTTCCATTTATTAAATAACCCAATAACAATTAACCACTAACCATACAACAATTAACCATCCAACCATTCTCCCCCTCAATACAAAAGATTATTATAAGGATACCTCTTCACATGCATCTCCTTCACCATATCATAAACTTTTTTCTTTAGTTCATCAATGTTCTCTTTGTTTTGTGCACTAATAAATATACAATTCTTATTTAGATTTTTCATCCAGGTTTTCTTCAGATCTTTCAACGATAAATTGTGGCGGGTTTCAGGTGTTAAATCAAATTCCTCTTTCGGGGTATAAGTAAAGGCATCTATCTTATTAAAGATTAAAATAGTAGGTTTATCAGCCGCACCGATCTCTTTTAATGTTTGGTTAACAACATTAATATGGTCCTCGAAATTAAAGTGAGAGATATCAACAACATGCAATAAAACATCAGCTTCACGCACCTCGTCTAAAGTGGATTTAAAACTTTCCACCAATTGAGTCGGGAGTTTTCTTATGAATCCTACCGTATCACTCAACAAAAAATATAAATTGTCAATGGTAACTTTACGTACAGTTGTATCCAGCGTTGCAAATAATTTATTTTCGGCAAACACTTCGCTCTTACTCATCAAATTCATGATGGTTGATTTTCCTACATTGGTATAACCAACCAAAGCAACGCGAATCATTTCACCACGGCTTTTACGCTGCGTGGCCATTTGTTTGTCAATGGTTTTTAATTGTTCTTTTAATAAAGAAATTTTATCACGTATGTTACGGCGATCGGTTTCAATTTCCTTTTCCCCAGCTCCACCGCGTGTGCCTGTTCCGCCCCGTTGCCGTTCTAAGTGCGTCCACATTCCTGTTAAACGCGGTAATAAATATTGCAAACGCGCCAGTTGCACTTGTGTTTTTGCATGAGCAGTTTGCGCACGCTGCGAAAATATTTCGAGAATTAAATTGGTGCGGTCGAGAATCTTTTTACCAATAGCTTTTTCAAGATTCCGTTGTTGGGCAGGCGAAAGCTCATCATCAAAAATAACAACATCAATTTCATACTCTTTTGTAAAATTTTTGATCTCATCTACTTTTCCCTTTCCAATACAAGTAGCCTTATCCGGCTTATCGAGTTTTTGAGTGAACCACTTTTTGGTTTCTACACCATAAGTCTCCGCCAAAAAAGCAAGTTCTTCTAAAAATTCTTTAGTACGCTCATCATCCTGTGTTTTCGGACTAACACCAACAAGAATTGCCAATAATTTTTTTTTA
The DNA here is from genome assembly GCA_023251695.1 of Sphingobacteriaceae bacterium. GTDB lineage: Bacteria > Bacteroidota > Bacteroidia > B-17B0 > Aurantibacillaceae > JAHEYG01. The sequence goes on from JAHEYE010000115.1 coordinate 8,499, forward strand.
GCTGTGGGGCTTGGTTCCTGTTTCATTTCTTATTTGCCCTTTACCGAGCTCTCCACGTAAGCAGCAACTGCAGTTGCTTGCTCGTCGGTGATATCAACTTTCACCATTGTTCTCCTGCCGTTTTGTATAATTAGCTTAATGGAATCAGTTGTGAGTTGTGTTACCGATAAATCACTTGCGCCGGATAATCCGGCTTTTCCATCGCTGCCATGGCATAAAACGCATTTTGCATCGTAAATCTCTTTTCCGTTAACATTGTTAACAGCAACCGTTTCGCCCTTTTCTCTCTTCTTTTTTTGTACCTCAGCCAAACCATAAGAGCCGGTTATCATCAATAAAGAAAGAGCAGCGAGTATTTTATTTTGCTTTTTGAATCCTATAATCGCAACAGGAATAGAAGCCAATACAAGTATAATCTTTATCCAAAGTAAGTTGGGTATTTTTGGTAATAAGGTCATGAGGTAAACTCCCGTAATGAGAAACAATGCACTCACAATCATTTCTATCACTTTTGTGCTTTTAGTGAATTTTTGCAATAAATCGGCCCTATTGCTTAAAAGCAGAACCGTTTTAACAACATATATCAAAAAAAACAACGTAACCGATATCCGGTGCGTTAATGAAATGGCCTCGCTCATGGTGATTAATTTTATCCAAAATTAACAATTAATATTATATTTGGGTACTATTTAAACTATGCTTTTAAGAATAAAATTTCTAATCGTTTTAGGTGTTGTGCTCGGGTCAGGACTATCGGCACAAACCACTTTTCCAAACAATGGTGCGCCAAATCCTGTGCACACCATTTATGCGTTCACCAACGCAGTTATTCATTTGGATTATGAGACCACAATACCTATGGGGACATTAGTTTTTCAGGATGGAAAAATTATTAGCGCCTCTGAAAAAACGGTTGTTCCCCAAGGCGCTTTGGTTTGCGATTTAAAAGGCAAACACATTTATCCTTCGTTTATCGATTTATACAGTACTTACGGTTTACCTGAATTAAGTAAAGATCCGAAAACACCGCCTGCTCCTACACAAAACAAAGGCGCTTACGGTTGGAATCCCTCTATAAAAGCTGATGCTGAAGCTTACAAATCATTTAATCACAATAAAGAAAAAGCGGATGAGCTGCGTAAATGCGGTATTGGTGTTGTTCTTACATCACTAAAAGACGGCATTGTAAGAGGAAGCGGTTCTTTGGTTCACCTAAGTAATCAAAAAGAAAATGAAAGTTTTATTAAAGATAAAGCAGCCGGATTTTATTCTTTCAGCAAAGGTAGCTCTGCCGAACCTTACCCGGGTTCATTAACCGGTGCTATAGCTTTGCTGCGTCAAACTTATTACGATGCTAAATGGTATAAAGAAAACAGTACAAAAACAGAATACAACATTTCGCTTGAAGCCTTTAACCAATTACAAAGTTACCCTGCTATTTTTGAAGCAAACGATAAATACAATGCTTCGCGTGCAGTATTGATTGGAAAAGAATTTGGTGTGAAATATATTATTAAAGGCGGTGGCAATGAATACCAACGCATCAGCGACATGC
>JAHEYE010000331.1 GCA_023251695.1 Sphingobacteriaceae bacterium
AAGAAGTTCACGACAGCGTTTTTGATTTATTTTTTAATCTTGATGCTACCGAAGATCAATTAGATTTTCCTACGGTTTATGGTTCATCAAAACAAGGTTGGATGGGTCCGGATTGGAAAACACCAACCGAGGATATCACACACCTGTTAGATGTTATTCTTGATAAAATTCCTGAAGCACCAAGGCGTGAAGGGACCTTACAGATACAAATTACTTCTTTGGATTACTCTTCCTTTATTGGACGTATTGCCATTGGACGTGTGTACCGCGGAACGATTAAAGAGAATATGCCTGTTAGCGTTGTAAAGCGCAATGGCAGCATTCAAAAACAACGTGTAAAAGAATTGTTCGTGTTTGATGGTTTAGGAAAAATAAAAGTTCAGGAAGTTGTTGCCGGCGATATTTGCGCATTTACAGGTATCGAAGGTTTTGAAATTGGTGATACAGTTGCTGATTTTGAAAATCCGGAAGGATTACCAATCATTAGTATTGATGAACCTACCATGAGCATGTTGTTTACTATTAACACATCTCCTTTCTTTGGTAAAGATGGAAAATATGTAACATCCCGGCATTTACGCGACCGTTTATATAAAGAACTTGAAAAGAACTTGGCAATGCGTATTGAAGATACAGGTTCTCCTGATTCTTATTTAGTATTTGGCCGGGGTATTTTACATTTATCTGTTTTAATTGAAACAATGCGTCGTGAAGGTTATGAATTACAAGTGGGACAGCCCCAGGTAATCATAAAAGAAATTGATGGTAAGAAAAATGAACCGATTGAGGTCTTAACTATCGACGTTCCGCAGGAATCATCAAGCAGAGTCATTGATTTGGTAACGCAGCGCAAAGGAGATATGTTGGTGATGGAACCAAAAGGGGATTTAATTCATATTGAATTTTCTATTCCTTCGAGGGGCATTATTGGTTTACGTAATAATATTTTAACCGCCACACAGGGAGAGGCCATCATGGCGCATCGCTTTAAGGCATTCGAGCCTTGGAAGGGATCAATTCCTAACCGCATCGCAGGGGTTTTATTAAGTAAGGAAAAAGGAACTTCGGTAGCTTACAGTATTGATAAATTACAAGACCGCGGAAAGTTTTTCATCGATCCGGGTGAGGAAATTTATCCCGGTATGGTTGTGGGAGAACATATTCGTCCCGATGATTTAGTTATTAATCTTTGCGGTGAGAAAAAATTAACCAATATGCGTGCCAGCGGTACCGACGATAAAGTCCGTATTGCACCAAAAGTCCGTTTCAGTTTAGAGGAAGCCATGGAATATATTCAGGGTGACGAGTACGTTGAGATTACACCTAATCACATCCGTATGCGTAAAATTATTCTTGACGAGAACGAAAGAAAACGTGCTTCGAAAGCTGTTGAAGCTTAATTTTTATTTCTGTCTTTTTTTCAAAACCTCAATCACCTGATTGAGGTTTTTGTTTTTAGCACTGAGTAGTATTAAATAGTGAAATAAAAGATCGGCAGCTTCTCCTAAAAACAATTCATCGTTATTGTCTTTCGCTTCAATAACTAATTCTGTTGCTTCCTCTCCAACTTTTTGTGCAATTTTGTTTATGCCTTTTTTGAATAGGGAAGAGGTGTAAGATTTATCAGGCGGATTGTTTTTCCTGTCAGAAATTATTTTTTCCAGCTCCAATAAAAAATCCCCTGAATTAATTTCATTAAAGCAGGTATCAGTTCCTTTGTGACAAATTGGTCCGGTAGGATTTACTTTAATTAATAAAGTATCATTATCGCAATCTGTACTTATTGAATCTAAAAATAAAAAATTCCCGCTTTCTTCGCCTTTGGTCCATAAACGGTTTTTACTTCGGCTGAAAAAAGTCACTTTTTTTAATTCTTTAGTTTTATCCAATGCTTCCTGATTCATAAAACCAAGCATTAGTACATTTTTAGTTTTAACATCCTGAATAATCGCAGGTGCTAAACCATCTTTATATTTTGAGAAATCTATTTTCATAATCTTACTTCTATTTTATTGCTTCTTAATTCTTGTTTTAAATCTTTTATTTTTATTTCGTTGAAGTGAAAAACACTGGCTGCTAAAACTGCATCTGCTTTCCCAATTTTAAAGGCATCGGTAAAGTGTTGTATGGTGCCTGCGCCGCCGCTTGCTATTATGGGAACGTTCACATTTTCTGAAATTAATTTCGTAATATCATTAGCAAATCCATTTTTAGTACCATCATTATTCATGGAGGTCAATAAAATTTCCCCGGCACCTAAAGCAACTCCTTCCTTAGCCCAATCCAATGCTTTAACTTCCGTTTTAATTTCCCCCCCATTTAAATAAACATACCAGTCATCTTCTTCGAATTTGGTATCAATGGCTAAAACTATACATTGAGTACCGAATTGCTCGGATAGTTCTTTTATCAATTTTGGATTTTTGAATGCTGAGGTGTTGATGGATATTTTATCTGCACCAGAATTCAATAATACTTCAACGTCATCAACGGAGCTGATTCCACCACCAACGGTAAATGGAATATTAATTTTGGAAGCTATACGTGTTACTAATTCTGAAAGTGTTTTTCTTTTTTCATTAGTTGCAGTAATATCCAAGAAAACCAATTCATCAGCGCCTTCTTGGCAGTAACGAATAGCCAATTCAACCGGATCACCGGCATCACGGATATTTTCGAAGTTCACGCCTTTTACAGTACGACCATCTTTAATATCAAGGCATGGTATGATTCGTTTAGCTAACATTGTTCGAGGTTGGAAGTAAGAGCAACGAAGTACGAATGCCGAGATTATTTAAAAATTCGTTTTGTATTTTCATTTTTTAAGAATTTATAGTTTTATTATTTTTATTCCAGATTCGTAATTCGTCAATCGTAATTCGTCCTTCATAAATGGCTTTACCGATAATAACACCTCTGCATCCAACTTTTTCTAATTCTAAAACATCGGTCATGTTAGAGACTCCGCCAGACGCAATTAATTTTAATTCAGGAATTTCGTTTAGTATTTTTTTGTATAGTTCAATTGATGGTCCTTGTAATAATCCATCTTTCGAAATATCAGTGCAAAAAACATT
>JAHEYE010000332.1 GCA_023251695.1 Sphingobacteriaceae bacterium
ACGGCGGACTTTAAACGGACAGTTATTAGCGCAGTACCGGGTACCAATGCAACGGTTGTAAGTCATCATATTTAAACCTTCGGTACTATGACTTGTAGCTAATACCGGACAAACAGTTTCACAAGGCGCATGATTACAATGCTGACACATTATTGGCTGGAAAGTTACCTTCGGGTTATGGGAAGGTGTTTCCATATCTAAATAAGTTTGTTTCGTACCAAGGTGTTCATCATTTCCTTTTTCTATGGTCATATCAGAACTGTAATAACGATCGATACGTAACCAATACATATCGCGTGTGCGACCAACTTCTGTTTTACCAACAACTGCAACGTTATTTTCAACACCGCAGGCAACTACACAAGCTGCGCATCCAATACAGGAAGTCATGTCGATGGTTAAACCCCATTTGTGATTTAAACGAGGAAAATCATTCCAAAGATCAACTTCAGCAATAGGAACTTTTCCTTCGTGAGTTGCCATTGTAACGCCGGGATTAAATTCTTCTTTATCTTTTTCTTTAAATTCTTTTAAAGAAACTTCGCGTAAAATTGCTTCTTCGCGACCCATAATAGTGTGATGAATTTGAGTAGCAGAAAATTTATGTGTTTCTTCGGTTGGAACAATATTTGCTGAGGCAATTTGCTGTATAGTTTCGTTAGAAATGCTTAACAATTGGAAAGCATTAACACCAATACCGTTCGCTATTTTTAAAGTCTCACCATTACGACCATATCCTAAAGCGATGCCAATTGTTCCGCGCGCCTGACCAGGCTGAGGAAGTACGGGAATATTTTGAGTAACTCCATTCACTGTAACAGTTGCAATACTTCCAATCTTATCCTGGCGAAGCATCTCGTGTAGTTTCATTTCTTTTACATCGGCAGGAGCCATTGTAATGTAATTATCCCAGGTAGTTTTAGTAATAGGATCAGGTAATTCCATTAACCAAGGGTTGTTGCTTTGGTTACCATTACCCATTCCCACTTTTTCGTAAATAAATAATTCGAACTGGCCGGATTTAACAGAAGATGCCATGGAAGCTGCTTTGTTATAATCGGGTGTTGGGAGAGCGTCAGCCACCGTTGGATTTTGTTCAGCTTTAATTAGTTTTTCATCAGCAACTTCTGCTTTCGTAGAATCTGTAATTGCATTGATAATTGCAGCTACGCCACTCAGAATTGGTTTGCCGGCAGAATCTTTTGGCATTATTGTGGCAGGAGTTTCTTTTGCCACTGCAACTTTTAAAACACCATCGTGTAAGCTGTGCGCCCAAAACGAAGGAAAATCCAAAAATTTACCTTGTTGCGGGAAAATATGATTTTGCCAATATGCTTGTAAATAAGTATAGTAATCAGATTTTACACCAGCCCATTTTAATAATGAATCTTGAAACTGACGAGTTCCGCCATAACGCGGACCGGCAAAAATCGGATTAATAGTTGGTTGCTGTAAACTGAAATGACCGGCTTTTGGATTTGCATCGCCCCAGGATTCTAAAAAATTATGATCAGGACAAACTACATCAGCGGCCTGAGCGGTTTCATCCAGTATTTGTGCGAAAGAAACTTTTGTAGGAACATTTTTTAATGCGGCTGAAAATTTTAATGAAGCAGGCGAAGTATAAACAGGATTACAATTATAAGTCATTAAAACCCCAACTTTTCCTGAATTCATTTCGCTGATTAATTCTATAAATTCTTTATCGTTTCCTTGTTTTAAATTATAATGATGAAAATAATCAACTGTTTTTCCATAGTTGTCGAGCATTTTATTAATGCCGTTAACTAAAGTCTGAACACCTTCATCATTTACACCACAAACAACAATTGAACGGCCTTTATTATCAACCAATTCTTTTGCTGATTTAGAAATTGCCTTCACAGCATCTGCATTAGAAATTTTTCCTTCGCCTGAAACTTTTGAATTCCCTGTTGCGGAAGCAACCTCATTAAATAAGGCAACAATTACTTTTCCAAATTCAGATGGCTTAACCATGTAGCGCTCGTCGGCATTTGCACCTGTTAGCGACATGTTTGCTTCAAAACTATAATGTTTGCTCGTTACAGCATTTTCTTTACTCACTTTTCGGCCTTTACTATATTGTTTTGCAAATTCAATTGGATTTAACCAGGTACCTAAAAAATCACAGGCAACACCAACAATGGTTTTCGCTTTGCTGAAATCGTAAGAAGAGACTACTGATTTTCCAAAAACGTTTTTATTAGCATTATTTAAAGCCGAATAAGAAACAGCATCGTACGAAACATGCTCGGAATTTGGATATTTTGCCATAAACTCAGCAATAACTGCTTTTGTGGATGGACTAATAATTGTAGAAGTTAGAATTCGAACGGCACCCGAACCAATGGCTTTCCCAATAACATCATCGGCATTTTTCCAGGTAGTTGGAGCCCCCTTTAACCAAGGCCTTGTTAATCGTGCGCCATCATATAATCCTAAAATAGAAGCTTGAACTCTTGCGCTGGTTGCGCCATGAGATACACCAGACATTTCGTTTCCTTCAATTTTAATCGGACGACCTTCGCGTGTTTTAACTAACACAGAAGCATAATCGTGTCCATCATAAAAAGTTGAAGCGTAAAAATTAGCAACACCCGGAGTTACTTCCTCAGGTTTCACAACATAAGGAATCGCTTTATTAACCGGAGTTTCACACGCTGCTAAAGCAACTGCAGCAGTAGAAAATCCCATTACTTTTAAAAAATCTCTACGGCTGGTACCGTTTGATTTTGATTCTTCTTCAGTAAGGAATTCATCCATTGGAAGAGGTTCAGCAAATTCGCTTTGATGCTGACTTACAAACTCAGGACTTTCGGTTAATTCCGGTAATCCTCTCCAGTATTTTTTTGACATAGACATCTAAATAATTCGTTAGTACTGGTTTTTAGTAATGACATTTTGCGCATTCAAGTCCGCCAATTTTATCTACGGTGAATTTCACATCGTATTGGCCTTTGTATTTTTCTTTTAATGCTTTATGTAAGCGTTCGTAATAAGGATTTCCTTCCATAGCCACTTCTGTTTGGCG
>JAHEYE010000116.1 GCA_023251695.1 Sphingobacteriaceae bacterium
GACCAGCTCCTGCCAAATCCCCCAGGTCGGGAACGGAGCAAGGGTAGGCGGTTGTAGCGGTGCGATGGAAGTAGCTTACCCATCTTTTTTAAAAAATGCGTTTTAAACTTATCATATCAGTTTTTCTTTTGAGCTTTAGTTTTAAAAACTACTCGCAAACCATTTACGGAGCAGTTGCACCCGATAGCATTAAAACGAAATGCGAAAAGGTTATTACAAACGAAATAGGTGATGCCGCTTACAAAACAAATGTGAAATTTATTAAGTCTGACGCTCACACAAAGAATAATGTTTTGAATGCCTTCACCCTCTTCTACTCTTTTAATTTTCCTAATATTAAAGAAAGTCATGTTGTGTTTACCATTGAGTATAAATTAGGAAAAGGCGTTATAAAAGACGTGGCTTTTAAGAATTATACCCGTTTACCCGTAAGTATTAAAAAAACCGGAGTTAAGGTTATTGATTTTGAAGAGGCAAAAAAAGTGGCGGTAAATTCTGATACCATCCTTAAGAAGAACAGCAGTAAATTATACGGGGAAATAAGCACTGATTATGATGCCGGAAAAAAAGATTACTATTTTGTCTGGCATTTTTATCACCTCGAGCCCTGCAAGAAATGCGAAGCTGAAATGTATACCACCCAAAGTGCTTACATTGATGCAAACACCGGTAAAGTGATTCGTAATATTGAGAGCAGACAGTGATGTTGTTTCTGGTTTCTGTTTCTGGTTAAAAGATTCCGATGCTCTAATCCTGTCTTCAGCTCTTCCTTTAAAGAAATCATCAACATTCTATAAACATCTCTCTTTAGTTGAGCAGTAAAGATTATTTTTGCCATTAGTCGCCCTGGCCTTAGTTAGGGTCGTTTTAGAAACTGAAATAATTTAAAAAATGAAATTTTTTATTGATACAGCCAATCTGGCACAAATTAAAGAAGCCCAAGACCTTGGTGTTTTAGACGGCGTTACTACTAATCCATCATTGATGGCAAAAGAAGGCATTAAGGGTCAGAATAATATTTTAAAACACTACGTCGATATTTGTAAAATTGTAACCGGGGATGTAAGTGCTGAAGTTATTGCAACTGATTTCGAGGGCATCATAAAAGAAGGCGAAGCTTTAGCTGATCTGCATGAACGCATTGTTGTAAAAGTTCCAATGATACGCGATGGTGTGAAAGCCATAAAATATTTTACCGACAAAGGCATTAAAACCAATTGTACGCTTGTTTTCAGTGCCGGGCAAGCATTATTAGCTGCAAAAGCAGGAGCAACTTATGTTTCTCCTTTTATTGGCCGTTTAGACGATATAAGCGTGGACGGAATCGGTTTAATTGAGGACATCCGTACGATTTATGACGTACATGGTTTTGAAACAGAAATACTCGCAGCTTCTATCAGACATCCCTTACATATAGTGCAATGTGCTAAAGCCGGGGCCGATGTTGCAACTTGTCCGTTAAGTGCGATAACCGCTTTGCTAAATCATCCTTTAACTGATAAAGGATTGGCACAATTTTTAGCTGACGCAAAAAAATAAGATAATTAAATTTAAAGAAATAAAAAAACCGGAGAGTTCTTCCCCGGTTTTTTTATTTATCATTCTTCAATTATTTTGAAACAGGTACAACTAAATAAATTATAGTTTTATCCCTGCCTGCTTTTGCAGGATCGTTTGTTGGTTTCATCACCCCATAGTCTGCTGCATTAAGCGTTAAAGTACCGCTGAAAGTAGCTTTGTCTTTTCCGTTTTCGGTAAACGTAAAAGGAAACTCAACTACTTTAGTCGAATCTTTCATTTTAAGATTTCCCTTTGCAACATAAGCATCGCCAGCCGTTTTTATTTCGGTTGAAGTAAAAGTAATAGTCGGATATTTTGTTGCGTCAAAAAAATCAGGATTCTGTAGATGCGCATTTAGTTTAGGATCGCCACCATCTATGGTTTTTACCTCAATGGTTGCGCTTATTTTAGATTCGGCTAATTTGGCTTTATCAAAATCGATGGTAGCGCTCAAATTTGAAAACGTTCCTTGGTGACCAGGGTTATTTGGTAATTCCCATTTTACGGTACTGGCTTTGTCGTCGATTTTCCAAACCATTGCGATTGTAAATGCTGAACCAATTAAAGTTGCAGCTGTTAAAATAAGTATTGCTTGTTTTTTCATGTTTTAGTTTTTAGACTTTAAATATACGGTTTAATAAATCGACGTCTATTTATTAATCCATCTTAATCACCTTTTTAACGAATGAATATATTTCATTAACTATTTTTATGAAATAAACTCCATTAGGTTGGTTACTCAGGTCGAATTCAGTTTTTTCTTCCTTTAGTTCGTCATTATAAATTAATTCACCAATCGCATTGTAAATTGTAAGTTTTGATCCACTGCCTGCAAGTATACTTATAGTGTAATGAAATGGGTTCGGATAAATAGTAAAATCTATGTCTACTTTTTCAATCTGTTTTATATCAACACATGAAGAAACATTTTGAATAATCGAAATAGAATCATTACACCCAAAACTATTAGTGCCTGTTAAAGTATAACTTGTATTAGTTGTCGGACTGATAACAACACTAGTACCGGCACCGCCAGGATTCCAGTTATAAGAAACCGCGCCATTACCCGTAAGTGTTGCAGTTTGCCCTGTGCACAACAAGGATGTACTGCTTACTGCTGTAACAGTTGGTGATGGATAAAAATTGACGCAGGTGGTTGCATTGTTGATACAGGCGTTTGCATCTGATATCCAAACCGTAAAAGTGCAACCACAGAAGGGTAACATATTAAATATACATGGATTTTGAATATTAGAAACAAAGCCGCAAGGTCCCGCCCAAGTATAAGTTGAAGCAGCATTTGCGCCAAAGCAAACATTGGAATACGGACAAACCGTACCTGGAGAAGTTGGTGAAACTATTGGAAGGGGATTAACAGTGATGGTTATTGGGGTACGAGTTAAACTATTTAAGCATGTATCAGATTCCACATAATAAGTATAATTTCCAGCTGTTAACGTTGGTGTTATATAATTGTTTCCTGTTCCGAGAACAGTTGTTGAAATAGATGAACTAAACCACACTATGGTACCAGACCCAACTGCATTTAAAGTGGTTTGCTGTCCGGCACATATAATTTTTTTAGTTCCTGGAGTTACGTCTGTAGGTGCCGAAGGATTAGGACATGGTCCCATTTTATATACAAATGGATCATTGCCCGTAGCAGTAACGGTATATGTTCCGGGCCCTGGATCAAAATCACAATTAGATCCCGAAAAATATCCTGTTATGTAAATATTTTTTTGAGGATCCGAGACAATTGAATTACCAATAGAAGATGCTCTTCCTAAACGGCCTGCGTAAGAAAAATTTCCGGAGGAGGTAAGCTTACAAATAAAAATAGCAGCTACATCAGGCGCTGATGTTATTGTGAAAGTACCTACGTTGGGATCAAAGTCAACCGTATCCTTGAAATATCCTGTAATCAGTAAATCTCCCGATATGTCGGTCGAAAGATCGCGACCATCCACATAAGCCCCATATCCTCCCATATTTTTAGCCCATATAAAGTTTCCACCGGGATCTAATTTTGAAACATATTGGTCGCTTGAAATTGAAACTAAACTAAAAGTAGAAGGGCCGGGATCGAAATCACCTGCACCATTAAAATTACCTGTTGAATAAATATTTCCTCCTGCATCTACGGCAGCTCCCCAGGCGATTACTGCAGAAGCGCCGGATCCTATTTGTTTCGCCCATAAAAAATTTCCCGCAGGGTCAAGTTTCCAAACGTAGGCATTCCATCCAGATGGAGCTGTGAGATTAAATATCGCCGGTCCAGGATCAAAATCAACCGTATTTCCAAATGCCCCAGTAACAATAATATTGTCCGAAGGGTCAATGCTCATGCCCTGTCCTACATCACCACCCCAAACACCTCCCGCTTTTTTTGCCCAGATAAAATTCCCATTTCCGTCCAACTTACAAACAAAAATATCTTGATTAGTTCCGAAAATGGTTGACATGGTATATGTTGGAACTCCAGGATCAAAATCAACGGTTCCTTGAAAATAACCTGTTACGACAACATTTCCTGATCCATCCAATATAACCTTATTTCCAGTATTATACGAACCTGCGGTGCTTCCAGTAAATTGCTTCGCCCAAATAAAATTTCCATTCATATCCAATTTGGAGACAAAGATGTCGTGATTAGTTGTAGCAGTAAGATTAAATACCCCAGTTCCGGGATCAAAATCAACTGTTCCTTGAAAATCACCAGTAATATAAATATTTGAAATTGCATCCAGAACCATGTGAAAGCTTCGTTTATCTAATGACCCCGTAAACCGCTTTGCCCAGATAAAATTTCCGCCTGGGCCCAGTTTACAGATATAAGTATCAAAATTTGCTGGAGTGGTAAGATTGTAAACTGACGGCCCTGGGTCAAAATCGTTCGTGCCTTTGAAAACACCAGTACTGTAAACATTTCCAGAGGGATCAACAGCAACTGATTGGCCCACGCATAAAGAATTTCCATAAAAAGGCGCCATCCAAAGAAAATTACCTACCTGTCCAAAATTTTGTAAATTAATTATCAGGAGGAAAAAATAAAAATATAGCTTCTTCATACGACTAAAATAGGTCTTAATTTTTTGGTTAAAGGAAATATTGAGTATAAGCAACATCTTATTACTGAATGACTGATATGAATGAGTGAACAAATATCTGGTTAATATTTAAAAAGTAACCTGAGTTTTTCAGTAAACCTTTCCTTAGGCAAAAAATTGATCTCCAAATCTGCATTCATGGGTACAGGTGTATCTAAACTTCCCTCCCGCATCACTGGTGCATCCAAATAATCAAAACAATTTTCCGTAATTAATGCAGCTATCTCCCCTCCTATTCCCCCCGTTAAAGTATCTTCATGCAGCACAATTACTTTTCCGGTTTTCTTTACCGATTCATAAATGGCTTCAGTATCTAATGGCGCTAATGTTCTTAAATCAATTAAGTCGGCACTAATATTTTTATTTTCATTTAAAGCTTCTAATGCCCAATGAACTCCTAAACCATAACTTACAATGGTAATATCATTCCCCTCGCGCAATAATTTTGCTTTACCAAAAGGAATCGTGTAATAATCATCCGGTACATTTTCTGTTATACTTCTGTATAAAGCCTTATGCTCGAAAAACATTATAGGATTCGGGTCTTCAAATGCAGTCAACAATAATCCTTTCGCATCGGAAGGGAAAGCAGGATAAGCAATTATTAATCCCGGCGTTTTAAAGAACCACGCTTCGTTACTCTGACTATGAAAAGGTCCGGCTGCAACTCCTGCACCGGTTGGCATTCTCACCACTACGTCGGCATTTTGTCCCCAGCGGTAATGGCTCTTTGCTAAATTATTCACTATTTGAGTCATGCCTTCACTTACAAAATCAGCGAACTGCATTTCTACCATAGCTTTGTGATTGTTGATGGATAAACCAAATCCTGCTCCCAAAATGGCTGATTCACATAACGGTGTATTCCTGACTCTATCTTTTCCAAATTCTTCTACAAAGCCTTCAGTAATTTTAAAAACGCCTCCATAATCTGCAATATCCTGCCCCATTAAAATCAAATTCTGGTGTTTACGCATAGCTAAACGCATCGCATCCGAAATCGCATCAATTAAACGTTTTTCACTTTTTGCACCATCAACAGGAGTTGTATCTGTAACGGAATAAGATTTAAATAATTCAGCTAATTCTTTTTCTGTATCCGGTGGCGGTAATTTTTCTGCAAAAGCAATTTCGAGTCCTATTTCAATTTCTTTTTTTATTCCTGTTCTTATTTCTTCAACAGTTTCTTCGGTTATAACGCCTTCACTAATCAGGAAACGCTCGAAATTATTTACAGGATCTTTTTTACCCCATACTTCAAATAATTCCTTAGGTACATATTTTGTTCCACTGGCTTCTTCATGTCCACGCATGCGGAAAGTAACACATTCGAGAATAACAGGACGCGGGTTTTCACGAATGGATTCCGCTAAATTTTTTACGGTTTCATAAACTTTGAGAACGTTATTGCCATCTACAGTTACGCCTTCAATACCATAGCCAATCGCTTTATCTGCAAATGATTTACAACGGAATTGTTCGTTACTTGGTGTGCTTAATCCGTAACCGTTATTTTCGATCACAAATATCACAGGTAAATCCCAAACTGCGGCGGTATTCACACTTTCATGAAAATCACCTTCGCTTGCACCTCCATCACCACTGAAAACAACCGTCACTTTTTTTTCTTTTTTTAATTTGTTTGCGAGAGCTATTCCATCGGCAACACCTAATTGCGGACCTAAATGCGAGATCATTCCAACAATTTTATATTCTTGTGTTCCGAAATGGAAAGAGCGGTCGCGCCCTTGCGTAAAACCACCGGGTTTGCCTTGAAATTGAGAGAACAATCGGTTTAGCGGAATTCCGCGGGTGGTAAATACACCTAAATTGCGGTGCATTGGCAAAATGTATTCATCATTTTGTAATGCTGATGCCACACCGACAGAAATAGCTTCTTGTCCGATACCTGAAAACCATTTTGCAATTCTTCCCTGACGCAATAATAAAAGCATTTTCTCTTCAATCATGCGGGGTTTTAAAATATTTTTATAGAGCTCTAAAAGCGATGCATCTTTTTGCTTTTTACGATCGAATTTTATTGGTGTTTCGGCAGTGATTAACATGGGTTAAAGATAATGATTGTACTGAATTATTTCAGCACTTCTTTCCCACAATAAAGTAATACACAGATTTATTCTTTAATGGCTTTAAAGGTTTTACTCAAACCTTCAGGCGAAGTGAGCCTGATGAAATAAATTCCGGATGAATTTCCGGGATCTATTTCGATTGAATTAAGGGCACGTAATTTTTTATTTTGCAATTCCTGTCCTATAACATTATAAACTGAAACTGTTAAGTTGGAATATGATCTTCCCAGCGAAATAACAAATTTGTCGGCCGAAGGATTCGGAAATAAAACAGCGGAACCAAAATCATCGTATTCTTTAATTCCAATACCTGCTATATTACACTCCGAAGCAATACGCGTCACAAAAATATCTTTTCTGTTTAATGAAGTATCACAAGCTGCCCCGAAACAAGCCGTATCCTGATAATAACCTGTAACAAACACGTTACATTCAGGATCTACAGCAATACCAGCCCCTCGGTCTTCCTTGTGTCCGCCACCCTGCATCACCCAGCTCCAAACTCCAGATGTGTCGATAGCTGCAACAAAAACCTGTACACTATCCATTGGATTACAGATTGCGTTTATGGTGCCGAATTTTGCAGAACCTTTAATTTGTCCGGTGACATAAAGCAAATCTTTTTTGTTTGAAACAATTCTATTACCTCTATCAGAACCATTGCTCGAACCAGCTTTGCTCGCCCACACCCAATTTCCGTTCTTAGTTATTTTTGAAACAAAAATATCCCTTCCACCCGGACCTCCATAATTATCTACAGTATCAGTACCAAACGCAACCACATCCCTGAATTCACCTGTTACATAAACATTTTGCTTGTCATCAACTGTTATTGAATTTCCCCTATCGCCTAAAGGTCCGCCTGCAGAGCGTGCCCATTTTTGATTTCCGGCACTATCGTATTTTAAAACAAAAACATCAAAATCACCGTTACTGGTAAGTGTGTTTGTATCGTAAGCCTTTATACCATAAAAACCACCTGTAAGGTAAACATTGGCGCTATCATCAATAGCAATTCTATTATCACGTTCACCATCAATTCCATGAAAAGTTTTGATCCATTTAAAATTTCCTGATGGAGAAAGTTTTGCAACCCAGCCCAAAGAGTCCGTCATCGATACCGGAACATTATAAATACCAAAATCAGCCTGGGCCGTACTTGGCGAAACAAAACCTGTTACATAAAGATTTCCTGCCTTATCCGTTACAAGGTCGTAACCATGATCGTCAGAACCGGTACCTGCACCAATTATCCATTGACAGTTACCGTTAAAATCAGTCTTAGCAATGAAAATATTATCGCCTGAGCCTGGAAAAACACTTGCTGATGGCACACATGAACCAAAAGTATTCATTTTGTACCAACATGTGCCTGTTGTATAAACAAAACGATTAATCTTATCCACACAAATACCAAGTGCTCTTTCATCCCAACCACCAATTCCTGTTGTTACCCATTGCCAATTTCCTGAATTATCAATTTTCGCTACAAAAGCCTCTTTACCAAAATTAGCGGTGGCGGTTATTGTACTGAACATTACGTTACCCGATGATGAAGTATTGTAATAACCCGAAACGTATAAATTACCGTCATTATCAATATCGATATCAGTGCCTTTATCCGATTTATCTCCTCCTGCCGATGAAAACCATTGCCAGGTTTGAGAATGTGAAAGGTTGTGCATGCAATTGAATGAAAGAAACAACAAACACTTGTATATGACACGCTTTAAACCCATTTGAAGCCAATACAAATCTAATAAAAAGAAACCTAAACCATGAAACAAATAGTTTAGATTTTCAATGGATGTTAAACTGATTGAATGACCACTTTGACTGATTGAACGGACTATCTAAATGCGTTTATAATTATTATTTTTATTGGAAATTATCTTCATGAATAAATCTTTACTTACGTGCACGGCATTATTGGTTTTAAGCTTCAATGAGGCTTTTTCTCAAACTAATTTATTATTAAACGACTCCTTAATCGGATTTGATGAAAAAACATTGATTGATGAGGCTCCTTATAAAGGGATTACAACCGAAGAAATGTCGTTTTACATTGCAGCCCACCGACGCGATTTCATAAAACAGAAATACCATTTAAAAATAGCAAACGCGCCGGAGTTTGATTATTCCCAATTATCTAAAACAAGTGCTGCGGCTTGCGTTAACGAAGATTTTGAAGAAGGAAGTTTAACAAGTCCTGTACCGGGAACTATCAATATTGTTTCAACCAATGCGATTAATGGTTGGACCGCCTGGGGTGCCACAAACTCAAGCGGCGGAACAAACGGTAATTGTACAAATCCTTATACCTTTGGAGCTCCTAATCCTATTCAATTAATAGCACCCGGACCGGGAGGTTTAATTGATGGCTTAATAGGTTCAGGATATAAAATCCATTCTGTATTCGGTAATAATTTAAATACTGCCGCAACAGCGCAAAATGGTTTTAATTGCTATGGCGACTGGTTTGCAAAAATTAATAGCCAGGTAAATGGTTCCAGCGTGAATCGTTTAACAAAGACCATTAATGTAACTCCGGCGAATGTATACTTCAATTTTGCCGTATTGGTTGTGATGGAAGGATCACATGGTTGTTGTGATGGCGGCTCCGTATCTATTATTTTCAGAGACTGTTTAGGAAACTTATTAGCAACAGCTCAGCAATACAGTATAGCGGGTACGCCTTCATGTGCAACTTCCAGCTCAATTACTATTTTAACTTCAACAGTAAGTCCAACTTGGAAATATAGTACCTGGAGTAATTCTTCCATCGACCTTACACCCTGGATGGGACAATGCGTAGTGGCCCAATTTACGGCCTATGATTGTACCTATACCGGTCACGCAGGTTATGCTTATGTGGATGCGCAATGTGCACCTGTAGTTGTAAACGGGGTTAATACAATAATTAATCACGCCATTTATAAATTATACCCTAATCCCAATGCAGGCAACTTTAGTATTGAAATTGGTAAAGAAGTTGTAAATGGTGAATTTGAATTAAGAAATATGCTCGGACAACTTGTAAACCGGCAAAATGTAAAACAAGGAAACAACTTTATAAAAACTGAAAACCTTCCAAAAGGTATTTACA
>JAHEYE010000117.1 GCA_023251695.1 Sphingobacteriaceae bacterium
TTTGGATAGACAGCATTTTTCATTTGATCAGTTCGTCCGATACTTTTTGTCCGCCAAAAAGTATCCAAAAAGCTCTTGATTCCTGAAGGTGATTTTTGCGCAAGAGACAGGCACAAAACCGCGGATAAAGTTGAAGCAAATGCGCAAACCCCTCGCTTCCTCAACTTTACCGCTATCACTAACAGGAATCAATCCCTCGTTAGTCATAAAACTCCTAACAAATTTATTTGCACAATACTCCTATTCCTACATTCCGCTGAGTCGTATTTAAATTAATATTTGATTTGGAAGAATGTGCGCTAGCCTGAAAATCCGTGCTATGCGGGTAGCAATGCGCGGGGAATCGGATTTTCTTGATTTTTTTGGTTACTTTTTTGATCAAGCAAAAAAGTGACTTGAAGAAACAAAACTCAAAACCTAAACCTCATGTAATGCCCAATTCTAAAGAAAAAACTAACCGTCAAACACTAATAAAAAAGGGGAGCCATTGCTCTCCTTTTTTATTCCTTACTTCTTACATCCCGAATCAAAGTATTCCTTTTTGATCACCGGATTATCCATCACCTGAAAACTCATGTATGGCTCACCAAATAATTTACAATAACGTGTATTGTTACGTTTGTGTGCAATACTTAAGGCTCTGGCAAAATTGCGCGAGTAGAATTTTTCAGGTAAATGGGAAGCGATACTGATATAGGCAAAAATTAAATTTTCTTCTGCCTTTTCTGTTACAAACGGTTCTAATAATGTTGAGGCATACCGGTAATCTTTCGCTCTGGTAAATACAAAAGCCAGTTTCAAAGCATTTTGCCAGGTAGCATCCTTTAAATCATAAAAACTTTTAATGCGCGTAATACAGGCATCAATGGCTGCTTCGGCCTGCGGAGAATCTGCAGTATCCAACATCTCAATAATTTTAAACTGCCATTCAATATTTAATCCGTCGAGCAAACGCTTTTCAATTTTTGTCTTCGTATACATCTCATCAATTTCCTGTTGCATCTTAGCCTGCACATCAGGATTTGCTGAAGCCGTATCCAAACGGATGGCGCAATAAAGACGGTTGTATTTTAAAATCTCATTATCAGGCGCTAAATTAAACAGCCGCTCGATTTCTTCCTGATCATCATCATCAACATTATTTCCATTTTGCAAAAAGCGGTAGTGCACTTTGTTATTCGCCAGATTAATCCATTGCGGACCTTCAGGTACTTCCAGACTATCAATTGCACCGCCGGAATATTTTTTCTCCATCACTTTTTTGTAGGTGTATTCCATCATTTTGTATGCATTCTTTTCTTTTCCTGCTTTTACGGCACGTGAGAAGCTTACATTGGTAAATCTTTGCTCTTTTCCTCCGGTAATATCATAGGTGATATCCATGATGACTTGTGCAAAACGTTCTTTCGCTAATACAGGCTCTAATTCTTCCTGTAATTTTTTGTCCTCATTAATTTTTTTAATGGCGGCTTTTTTACCCATACTTGTTAATGAGGCATTAGGGCCATCATCATTTTCTAACATAAACAAGTCCCAACTATCGCGTGTTTCAATATTTGGTTGGATTTTTAATGACTGACGGCCTTGTAAAACTTTTGCAACGCTTTCTGCACGTTTCCGCTGTAATTTTGCATTGGCTACCGAATCACCTTCAATTGATGAATAAGCATAAATATACAAACCTTCAATAATAAAATCAGGTTCGTTTAAGGCATTAATCAATGGCTGAATATCTTCGTTTTTAAATTCAAATTTATTTTTCGCGAAAGGAATACTGAAATTAATAATCGAGCTTTCGGAACGAGGTTCAAAGGCCGGTTTTAATCCTTTTGTATCCGGAGCGGGCAAAATACCAATTGGTGTGCTGCTCTCCTGATCCCCATTTTCCAAATAACTTCTGGTTATGGTACGGCAAACTTTTCCGTCCTGCACAATTACCAAGTTTATTTCGTACGGACCGGTAATTTTAGGATCGAATTTTGCCATCTCCACCTCAATTTTATTATTACGGACTTTCTTTTTCGCTTTCTTATCCGGCTTAATTAAATTTTTCTTAAAGAACTTATCCTTAAAAACAACCTTACCCATAATACCTTTGTTGTAAAGGTTATTATCTACAATGTTATAATCTGTTTTGTCGTATTGTGCGCGTTGAACAATATCTATTGCTAAACCATCTTTAGGTTTTTTCAAAAGACGCTTAATTTCTTTCATGTTGCTGTACTTCAAGTACACTTTTCCATTGGCAACATAAATTCCTTTTTGAAGGTTATCGTAGTTTTTCCATTTATCGCAATTTTTACAGCCTTTTATATCCGGCGCCTTCATTTTTTTTGATTTGGTATTGTAAGGCACTGCTAATTCCTTTAGTTTTTTAGCGCCATCATTGGTAATGTCGTAACCTCCGAATACAGCCGATGCATAAACTTTTTTGCCATCTTCACCCAAAATATAACTGATACCTACAAAAACGTATTTAGGATTTAAGAGAACCGGGAAATCTTTTTTGTTATTTTCCCAACGGGTATAGATAACCTTTGCAGCTTCATCGGTATTATAATTTTCACGTCCTTTACTTACAGGGGCACTCATAATACACTCCTCACCTTTTGACGTTGCCCCTACTTTTTTCAGATTCTTTTTGGTTTTAGAAGCATCAGGCTTTACCTGGCCACCCGATTCGTATTTGGAAACACTGATGGCCGCAGCGTTGGTTAACATATCGCTAAACTCGAGGGTATCCAGCCCTTTGCTCTTTCTGAATTTATTAATTTCAACCAATAAAGTTTCAGGAAGTTTTTGAAAGGTGTCTTCGTTTTTTCCTTTATCTTTTTTCTGAGCCGTTAAACTAAGTGCGAAAACGCTGCACAATAATAAAGCGAAATACTTTTTCATAAGCGGAATGTGTTTTACTAAGAAGCTAATATTAGAAAAAATTAATTGGTAGACAAAGCGGCTCTTTTAACAATGTATCAACACTTATTATAGGCGAACTTGAAGCATTTGGGTATTGAATATTAGACAAATAGGCTTATTCCTTCAAACCGCGGCCGGTTTTCTCGATTTTGTTCTCCCGTTTTAACTGGAGGATGATTTTATCAAGTACGCCATTCACAAAGGTTTTACTATTGGGGGTGCTGTATTCCTTCGAAATATCGATGTATTCGTTTAAAGATACTTTTACCGGAACATTCTTTAGGTGCAGAATTTCAGCAATGGCCATTTTCATAAGGAGCATATCCATATTGGCAATACGGTCGAGTTCCCAGTTTTTTGTATGGGCCTCAATTAATTCTTCATACCCGGCTTTATATTGTATCGTTTTTTTAAATAAAGTTGAAACAAATAATTTATCATCCTCAGCATCCTTCAACAAGGGCATGAGTTTAAATTTACCATCAAACAACTCAAATGTGCGGATAGCCGAATTAAACGCTAAAAAAGTATCGTCGGCCCAATGAATATTTTGTTCCTCAAAAACATGGTTCAATAAGTCATGCTCATCAAAATGATTTACTATAATATTAATCAGAAAATTTTTATCCTCCTGGATTCCCTGATCAGGAGACGATATATATGTTTTGTACTCTTCACTCGCGCAAATTTCGTTATAGAGTTTGCGGACTACATCGTAATTATTTTGCCAGGAAATTCTTTGCTTTGCGATCTCTTTTTTCAACTCCTGACTTTCTGCCAAGGCAACAAGAAGGGTATTATTAATGAACTTGAGATTGGGATTAAGGTCGGATTCAGTGGGAAGGCGTTTATTTTTGTGTTCGTCCATCACCATTAACGCGTTATGATGCAGATCGGTAAAAAGGGCTAAGACATAAATGTAGAGATTGTAAACTTTATCGAGGCTTTTAAACAATTCCTTTTCAAACATGTCCATATCTGCGTTCTCGTGCTGAAAAAAAGAATAGAGCACTTGCATGACTTTAATACGGAGGAATCGGCGGTTGAGCATAAAGAACGTTTTTAGTTACGGGTTTCTTGGTTTCTGGTTTCTTATTATAATACAGCGTTAATTTTAGCAATGGCAGCAATTCTTGCTTCAGCAATTCTATTTGCTGCAGCGTAAGTTGGGATTTTTTCAGTTTTTGCAATCTGGAAAATATTCCAAGTTGTGTCATAAATTTTTTCGGCGTGGGCCAAAGCGCGTTCGCGGTTATAACCTTCCAGTTCGTAGAAAACATTGATAATTCCACCGGCGTTAACTACAAAATCAGGAGCGTATAACATTCCTTTAGCTAAAACCATTTCACCGTGCTTTTTCTCTTCCGCTAATTGATTATTTGCAGCTCCGCAAATAACTTTGCATTTTAAGCGACCCAAAGTATCATCATTTAAAGTTGCACCTAAAGCACAGGGTGCATAAATATCAATATCCAAATCAAACATTTTATCTGCAGCTACTGCCTCTGCCTTGTATTTTGTTACCGCATCTTTAACACGTTCTTCACTGATATCATTAATATAAACTTTAGCGCCTTCTTTGGTTAAATGACCCACTAAACTTTCACCAACATGACCAATACCTTGCACCAATACCTTTTTGCCTGATAAACTATCGCTTCCCCATGCTTCTTTCGCGCTCGCTTTCATACTTACGTAAACACCATATGCAGTTACAGGCGAAGGATTACCGCTACCGCCCATATTTTCGGGTAAGCCGCTTACAAATTTTGTTTCCATGTGAATGATTTCCATATCATGGCTACTCATGGCTACGTCTTCTGCAGTAATATATTTACCCCCCAAGCCATCAATAAATTTTCCGAAGCGGCGCAACAAAGCTTCAGTCTTTATCTTTTTAGCATCACCAATGATAACCGCTTTTCCGCCGCCTAAATTTAATCCGGCAACAGAAGATTTATAAGTCATACCACGTGACAAACGCAATACATCTGTCAAAGCTTCCATTTCATTATTATAATTCCACATGCGCGTACCGCCTAACGACGGACCAAGAACCGTATTATGAATAGCAATAATCGCTTTTAAACCCGTAGCATTATCATTACAGAAAACAATCTGTTCGTGATTGTTTAACATCATTTGTCCGATTACCGGATTTTGCGCAAGGCTTGTGTCTTTAATGTCTTTTACTTCCATAATGAAGAATTGAGCGACAAATTTAAACTTATTTTTAAGCTACAAAAAAATATTTAGGGGTGGGAAAAGGGGGTTTATCTAAATAAAGGGAGGGAAGAGACTGAAGGGACAAAAGAGATTGAAGGGACATTTTTCGTTAGTTGTCTCTTAAATCTATTATATAAGAAGACTTACTAAAGTGATAAAGCTGTTATAACAAGAAAATATCCAGACAAACAAAGAGGCTAAAAAGTACACTGGCAATACCATTACTGGTTCCAAAAGCAAGATTCACACGGCTTAAATCGTTTGGTTTTACAATTAAATGCTGATAAATGAGGAGTCCGATAAAAACCACAGCCCCACAGGCATAAATCCAGGAAAATTCCCCATAAAAGAAAGCAAAAACTACAACTGCAGCCGCTATTAAATGCATGAATTCCGATAAACGCAATGCCCTTGCCTTTCCCATTAAAACAGGTATCGATTTTAGACCCTCTGCCCTATCAAACTCCTCATCCTGTAAAGCAAAAATAATATCGAAACCTCCTACCCAGAAAAACACAACTACCGAAAATAACAAAGGTAAAACGTCGAATTGTTCAGCCAAAGCTAAATAAGCTCCAATTGGCGCTAAGCTTAATCCTAAACCCAATATTAAATGACAAAGTGGTGTGAAGCGTTTAGTAAAACTATACCCTAAAATGACAAATAAGGCTACAGGTGATAAATAAAAACACAATTTATTAATAAGATAAGCACACACCATAAACAAAGCTGCACTTATTAAAGTAAAAATGGCCGCTGAACCCGGCTTTATTTGTCCGGCAGGAATTTCGCGAACAGCAGTCCTTGGATTTTTCGCATCAAAAGTTCTGTCGATATAGCGGTTAAAGGCCATGGCCGCACTTCTTGCAAAAACCATACATCCTAAAACCAAAACTAGTTTTTCCCAGCTAAAAACTGCTTTGCCTGAATAAATAGCCAAACAAAAACCAATAATGGCAAATGGTAATGCAAAAACAGTATGACTGAATTTTATTAATGAGAAATATTTATTTACAGCATTCAATTATCGCCGGAAAATCATAATCATTAAAAATACAACAGGTAAAGAAGATAAAATCATGCCTACATAACCCAAAGGATATTTTTTACCCGAGAATTCATGCTTCGCATCTAAAAAAACATTAACACCCGATAAAATAAAACCTAAAACAGAAAATAATAAACCAAACGGAATTGTACGGATACTTATTAAACAGGAAGCAGCAAGTATACCGAACACCAAAGAAACAATGCCCGAAATTTTATATACTTTAAAAAGATTCATTATTCAACAAAAAAGTTCATCAATCGTCTGCGTAATTTACTTGCATAAGATTGAAATAACCAATCGGTATAGTTATTGGTAGCGTTAATGCATTTACCAAATTGTTTAACGCGGTATTTCATTTCTTCAGTAAGCAAATTGTAAAGTTCAAACGCTTCTTCAAAATCAGAGGCATTATCCTTTATCCGTCCGAAATGATCTTCCAACGATTCATCAACTACAACCTGTGGTTTTAAACCACGACGTAAAACTGCCAAATAATGATCTCGCACAATAAATGATTCCTGAGAAGAATTTAAGAAACGCTCCTTAATTTCAGGAGGCATTTCGTAATCATTTTCTAATTCATAATCCCACTCATCTTTATAGCGGTGCTCTAAATATAAATGCGGTGCCACAAAAACGTGTTTCCAATCAATAGGATATTGCCATAAATTAAAACGACGCGAATTATTTCCTAAATCTAAAATCTTAAATTGCGGTTTATTTGGTAACACACGACTACCACGACCAATCATTTGATGATACAACGTTAAAGATTTTGTTGCACGGTTTAGCATAATGGTTTCCACTTCCGGCTCATCGAAACCTGTTGTTAAAATACTTACCGACGACAAAACACCATCTTTTGTATTGCGGAACCAGTCTAAAGTTTCGGCGCGTTCCTTATCGCTGAAAGTACTATCCAAATGTTTTACGGGATAACCTTTTTTCTTAAAAGTTTCGTAAACAGCACGGCTTGTTAAAATACCGGCGTTGAAAATTAATGTTTTCGTTCCTTTAGCTACTTCTTCGTAAGCCTCAATTAGCTTACTCTGCATCATAGCTTGGGTATATAAAGTTTCGTGAGAGCCCACTGTAAATTCACCTGTAGTACCAATACGAAGTGAACTTAAATTTACATCGTATGAATAAGTAACGCCCTCACATAAATAACCTTGTTCAATTAAATTCGGAATGCTTTGTCCCACTATTAAATCGCTATAGGTTTGGTAAAGCGGTAATTTTTTATTGCTGCTTAATGGTGTTGCTGTAACGCCTAAAATATTTATATCATTAAAATAATGAAAAATTTTGCGGAAGGAATTATTATGCGCTTCATCTACAATCACCAAACCAATATCTTCCAAAAACTGATCATTCTCCTGTAATCGGTTATTTAATGTTTCAACTAAGGCAGTAAAACAACCATATTCGCTTTGTGCCGGCAAGTCTTTCACTTCGGAATTTATGACTTTGTTTTTAATTCCTAATTCGCCCAACACATCCGAAGTTTGTTTACTTAATTCGATGCGATGCGTTAAAATGAGCACTTTACGTTTATATTTTTCAATATAACGGCGCGCGATTTCAGAAAAAATAATTGTTTTACCGCCGCCGGTCGGTAACTGAAATAATAAATTAGCATTGGGTGGTAAATCTACCAGACGCTTAAAAATGTTTTCTACGGCTTCTGCCTGGTACGGATACAATTGCCTTGGTTCGGCAGCAACAACTTGTTCTTCGGTCATAAAAAATTAACCGTCAAATATAAGCTTTTATTAAGGTTTAACCATTATTTCTATCAACATTTAATTAATGTTTAGCTTGCTCTACAGCCGTTTAAAATCCGTATATTTATGGTTTTTTTAATCTCAATTTCATGCCTAAAATTTCTGATAAAGCCGTTTCGATGCCGGCTTCTCCTATACGTAAATTAGTTCCGTTTGCAGAAGCAGCTAAAAAACGCGGAGTTAAAATATATCACTTAAATATCGGTCAACCCGATATCGAAACGCCTGATGCTTTTTTAAACGCTGTTAAAACTGCGCCTGTTAAAGTACTGGAGTATAGCCATAGTGCAGGTAATGAGAGTTACCGGAAAAAATTGAGCGGCT
Organism: Sphingobacteriaceae bacterium; assembly: GCA_023251695.1. Classification (GTDB taxonomy): domain Bacteria; phylum Bacteroidota; class Bacteroidia; order B-17B0; family Aurantibacillaceae; genus JAHEYG01. The sequence continues at coordinate 8,305 of JAHEYE010000117.1, forward strand.
ATTACAAATCTTATAATATCAATATTGATTTTACAGATATTATTATCACTTGCGGTGGTTCGGAAGCAATTTCAATTGCCATGCAAACTTGCTTTAATCCCGGTGATGAAATAATTATTCCTGAACCTTTTTATGCTAACTATAATGGTTTTTCAAGGTCGGCTGATGTAATTGTTAAACCAATTCCCAGCTCCATTGAAAGCGGATTTGCTTTACCTCCTATTTCTCAATTCGAAAAATTAATTACGCCAAAAACAAAAGGGATTATGATTTGTAATCCCGGGAACCCAACCGGTTATTTATATACAAAAGCAGAATTAGAAGCTTTACGTGACCTAGTAAAAAAATACGATTTGTTTTTATTGAGTGATGAAGTGTACCGCGAATTTTGTTACGATGGAAAAGAATATGTTTCGGTTATGCATTTAAGTGGGATTGAAAACAATGTTATTTTATTGGACTCAATTTCTAAACGTTACAGCGCATGTGGTGCACGTATTGGTGCTTTAATCAGTAAGAATAAAGAAGTAATGGCTTCTGCTTTAAAATTTGCACAAGCAAGATTAAGTCCGCCATCATACGGACAAATTGGCGCAGAAGGCGCATTGGATACACCTCAATCTTATTTCGATGGTGTAAAAAAAGAGTACATTGCCCGTAGAGATTTTGTGATCGATGCTTTGAATAAAATTCCCGGCGTATTTTGTCCGAAACCAAGTGGTGCCTTCTATTGCATTGCCCGTTTACCGATTGATAATTCAGATAAATTTTGTCAGTGGCTATTGGAAGGCTTCGAGCACAACAAACAAACTGTTATGTTAGCGCCGGCAACAGGATTTTATTCTACCCCGGGTGCAGGAACAAATGAAGTGCGTATTGCCTATGTTTTGAATTTAGAAGATTTGAACAACGCGATGATTTGCTTAAAGGAAGCACTGACAAAATATCCCGGTCGTACAAATTAGCCACGAAAACACAAAGCCACTAAATCCCACTAAGTTTTTGTGATATTTTGTGTTTTTGCGTTTTAGTGGCAAATCATTAAAAATTGTAATTTTATTAAGGAATTCAGTTCCGAAAAATAAATTGCAAACCGGTCTCATAAAACAATTATTAAGAATCAGTTTCTTTCCCTTATGCTTTCTGGCATTAATGTGGCTCGTTTTTGGAATTGAAAATCTCTATCATTTAAATTTATCGCAATACGGAACTTCACCACGAACAGTAAGAGGTTTAAGCGGAATTTTATTTTCACCCTTTCTTCACTCCGATCTAGGACATCTTTCAGGAAACAGTGTTCCGTTATTAATATTAGGTATGCTCACTTTTTATTTCTACAAACCTATTGCCTGGGGAAGTTTTTTATGGATTTATTTTATGGCGGGCATTTGGTTATGGGTGGGAGGCAGAAATAATCCGGAAGGAACAATGCATCATATCGGTGCCAGCGGATTAATTTACGGTGCTGCTACTTTTTTATTTTTTAGTGGTGTTTTCCGGAAGCATCGGCCGCTAATGGTGATCTCAGCTTTAGTAGCTTTTTTGTATGGTG
>JAHEYE010000333.1 GCA_023251695.1 Sphingobacteriaceae bacterium
TTTTAAATTAGATGGCGGAGCCATGTTTGGCGTAGTTCCTAAAAGTTTATGGAAAGAATTAAATCCGCCTGACGAAAATAATATGTGTAGTTGGGCCATGCGTTGTTTACTAATTCAGGATGGAAATAAATTAATTCTGGTGGATAACGGGATGGGGAATAAGCAGAGCGATAAATTCTTTGGTTTTTATTATTTACACGGTGATGATAGTCTTGATAGGTCATTAAAAAAACATGGTTTTGGCATGGATGATATTACGGATGTATTTTTAACGCACTTGCATTTTGATCATTGCGGGGGCAGTATAAAATTTAATAAAGACAAAACAGGTTACGAGCCGGCTTTTAAAAACGCAAAATACTGGAGCAACGAAAAACACTGGAACTGGGCCACGCATCCTAATCCACGTGAAAAAGCAAGTTTTTTAAAGGAAAACATTATGCCTATTCAAGAAAGTGGCCAATTAAATTTTACAAAAGAAGGTGAATTGCCTCTTGGTTTTGAAATAAAAGAAGTTTATGGTCATACCGAGGCAATGATGCTGCCCATGGTAAAATATAAAAATACCACCATAGCATACATGGCTGATTTAATTCCTTCATCGGGCCATATTCCAATTCCTTATGTTATGGGTTATGATATGCGTCCGCTGAATACGATTAATGAAAAAGAAGAATTGCTGAATAAAGCAGTTGAAAATAATTGGACGCTTTTCTTTGAGCACGATCCAATAGTTGAGTGTTGTACATTGCAAAAAACAGAAAGAGGAGTGAGAATGAAAGATGCCCTGAAACTTTCCGAAGTCTAAACCATTTCTTTACTGGTTACTTTTTGATATAATTTTTCGTATGCCGGAAGAATTACGTTAATGTCAAATTTCTGAGCCTGCGCAAAGGCGTTCTGTTTGAATTTCGCCAGTAATTTCTCATCACTCAATAATTTAATGGCGTTGGCTGCCATATCATCTACATCTCCAACATTGCTTAAGTAACCGGTTACTTCGTGAATATTTACTTCAGGTAAACCACCGGTGTTGGTGGAGATTACGGGAATGTGCATCGCCATAGCTTCGAGCGCGGCTAAACCAAAACTTTCAGTTTCACTCGGTAAAACAAACAAATCGGCCATTTTTAAAATATCAACCGGATCGTTAATTCTTCCTAAACTAATAATGTCGTTACAGGTATTCAATTCGCGACACAGTTTCTCAATGGCAGGGCGTTCAGGCCCATCTCCAACTAAAATTAATTTTGTAGGAACTACTTTCCGCACTTTATCGAAAACTCTCAAAACATCTTCAACGCGTTTCACTTTACGGAAATTTGAAACGTGTACCATTATTTTTTCTCCATTCGGTGCGTAACTTCTGCGTTCACATTTAGTATCTGATTTAGAATAGTCTTCGAGATTAATAAAATTAGGAATCACATCAACCTTGTTATCTATTTTAAAAATGGATAAGGTCTCTTTTTTTAAACTTTCCGAAACTGAAGTAATTGCATTACTGTTATTCAACGAAAAACGAATCACAGGTTCAAAGGAAGGATCTCTTCCAACTAAAGTTATATCTGTTCCGTGTAATGTAGTAATGTATGGTAAAAATATTTTTTTCGACTTTAAAATCTGTTGTGCTAAATAAGCAACAGAAGCGTGCGGTATTGCATAATGCACATGTAATACATCTAAACGCTCGTACATAGCCACATCAACAATTTTACTGGCTAAAGCTGACTCGTAGGGCTGATATTCGAATAAAGGATAATCGTTAACGCTTACTTCATGGTAAAATAAATTCTCATTAAAAGGGTTAAGACGAAACGGTAAATTATAGGCCATAAAATGTACCCGGTGGCCTTTTTTTGCAAGGGCTTTTCCAAGTTCAGTGGCAACAACGCCGCTTCCGCCAAAAGTAGGATAACAAACAATTCCAATATTCATGCAACAAAATTACGAATTAAACCTCTACCTTTACAAGCGTAATGAATTACAGAGTAGAAAGCGTTAATACAGAGCAGACTGAACTATTGAAACAGGGAAAAGTATTACCTGTAATGGAAGATTTTTACACCATTCAGGGCGAGGGTTTCAATTCAGGCAAGCCCGCTTACTTTGTTAGAGTAGGGGGATGCGATGTTGGCTGTCATTGGTGCGATGTGAAAGAAAGCTGGGATGCTTCCGTTCATCCTTTGGTAAAAACAGACGATGTTATCCTAAAAGTAATTCAGTCAGGTTCGAAGTCGGTTGTTATAACGGGTGGAGAACCTCTGCAGTATAGTCTGGACTATTTAACAAGCCAGTTAAAGAAAAATGATATTGAGACTTTCATTGAAACTTCAGGTGCATATCCTTTAAGTGGTAGTTGGGATTGGATTTGCTTATCACCTAAAAAAACAATGAGTCCATTGCCCGAAATTTATGAAAAGGCCAATGAATTAAAAATTATTGTATATAACAAAAACGATTTTGAATGGGCTTTTGAACAGTCGGCAAAAGTTAATAGTAATTGTCTGTTATTTTTGCAGCCCGAGTGGAGTAAGAGTAATGAAATGATGCCACTGATTGTTGAATTTGTGAAAAAACATCAAAACTGGATGGTTTCGCTCCAAAGTCATAAGTACATGAACATTCCATAAGGATTTCTGCTGTTGTATAAAGCCCCTTTGCCACTCATCATTTATTTTCTCCCCTATTTTTATTTAATTGTATTTTTAGTCATTAATTGTGAGCAGAAAACAAAAAATATATTGGTTATGTCAAATCGGCGGCTGGCTGTTTTTCGTGATTTTGAATATTGTTTTTTACGGAATAAGCAATGCTACTTCGGTTAAAGAGATATTTAATTTCCTTTTGTTGTTCGTCATGGGAATCATTTTTACCCATGTTTACCGGTATTTTATCCTGAAATATAAAATCATCACACTGCGGATTTTCTATCAGTTAGTATTTATTGTTTTGGCCAGTATTTTTTTATCAGCACTGTATTTTAGGATCGGGTCATTGTTCAGTATCACTTTATTTAATCCTGAGGTGATAA
>JAHEYE010000334.1 GCA_023251695.1 Sphingobacteriaceae bacterium
GGTATCGGCTTGTTGGTAATTATTAGTTACGGCTACCGAATAAAATTCACCAACGCTATTATCCCCTTTTAAAATCACGGAAGGATATTTCCAGGTAACTGCAGAACCAGTCTCAACTTGTGTCCAGCTTATCTTTGAATTATCTTCTAAACAAATTCCGCGCTTAGTTACAAAATTAAATACGCCACCATTACCGTTTTTATCACCGGGATACCAGTTTTGTACTGTGCTGTATTTAACCTCAGCATTTTTATGAGTAATAATTTCAACAACTGCAGCATGTAATTGATTTTCATCGCGCGCAGGTGCAGTACAACCTTCGAGATAGGAAACATATGAATCTTCATCGGCAATAATTAAAGTTCTTTCAAATTGTCCGGTACCTGAAGCATTGATGCGGAAATAAGTAGACAATTCCATTGGACAACGAACGCCTTTGGGAATATAACAGAATGAACCATCGCTGAAAACAGCTGCGTTTAAGGCTGCATAAAAGTTATCGGTATGCGGCACCACCATGCCCATATATTTTTTTACTAAATCAGGATGTTCCTGCACCGCTTCACTAAATGAACAAAAGATAACGCCTTTCTCAGCTAATGTTTCTTTAAAAGTTGTTTTCACTGAAACACTATCAAAGACAACATCAACTGCAATTGTGCTTTGCACACCGCTTAATCGTTTTTGTTCTTCTAAAGAAATTCCTAATTTTTCGAAAGTCTTTAAAAGTTCAGGGTCAACTTCATCTAAACTATTTAAAGTTGCTTTTGGTTTTGGCGCAGAATAATAAATGATATCCTGAAAATCAGGTTTTGGATATGACACATGCGCCCAATGAGGCTCTGTCATATTTTGCCAATGCTTGTAGGCTTTTAATCTGTATTCCAGCAACCATTCCGGTTCGTTTTTCTTTTTTGAAATAAAGCGTACAATTTCTTCGTTCAGTCCTTTTGGTGCTGTATCAGAATCAATGTCGGTAACAAAACCCCATTTGTATTCGTTGTCGATATGTTCTTTTAAAATTTCGTTGCCCATAATAATTTCTGGTTTCTAGTTTCTGGTTCCGGGTTAGTAAGAAATCTTAAACCGAAAATGATTCGCCGCAACCGCAGGTGCGTGATGCGTTAGGATTTTTGAAAATGAAACCTTTTCCGTTTAATCCACCGGAGTACTCTAGTTCTGTGCCAACGAGGTATAAAAAACTTTTACGGTCGACTACGATTTTAATTCCTTTGTCTTCAAAAGCCTGATCGCCTTCCTTCATGTTGTTATCAAATACAAGCGAATAAGATAGTCCTGAACATCCGCCACCTTCAACTCCAACGCGTATAAAAGAACCTTCAGGTTTGTTTTCGGCCTTCATTAATTCTAAAGCATGTTGCTTTGCGTTTTCTGAAACTGTTATCATTTTATAACTATTTAAAAATCAATAATTTAATTTATTTTGCTATTTAGACTTAATCTAAATCTAAGACAAATATACCACATTTATGGTATCTGTACAAGCCCTTTTTTGATGAAAATTATCGGCGAAAAGGCAACAAAAAAGCCATGCAAAATGCAGGGCTTTTTTGAGATGCTGTTAACGCTTTCAGCGACAGCATGACCAACGGTGACTGATTAGGCTGTCGCTTCTTTTTTTGTTTTACGTTTCATAACTAATGATGCGATTAAGGTCATTGGAATAGTTACCGGTGTTGATTCTAGGATTGTGAACATAGAATTATATAAGGGATTTGTCTTATATTTTATTCCCATGTCAATAGTTTCTTGTATCTTTTCTTGTGAAGCACCTGCTATTTTTAGCGATTCAGCTTCTGCTGCAAAATAACCGTCCATCATATCATTCATGAAATTGAAATAAATCACCTCCCAAGCCAGAGTGTACATTAAAGCAGAAACAAGTGTGATTAAAATCCCTACCTGAAAAGCTTTTCCAAAAGAAATTATTCCGTCATTGTAATTATCCCGATAACTTTTGATGCCGAAAAAAATGAACAGCGTGCAGAGAAGCATGATGCTATAACCAAGCACCATCGAACCCGTGGCGTGTCCGCTACCGAACAACATACCTAATACCATTACTGTAATCGGAATTATACCGCTTAATACCCCAAATGTTAGAATTACTTTTTTCATAAATTTTGTTTTTAAAAGTGTAAATTATTTTTTGCCCCAATAACTATCGGGATATGCCACAAAACTAAACTAACAAGCTGCGTTTCAACTCATCCTTTCGGGTGATTTTAAAACCGGAAACTAAATAATCATACTAAAGTTAAACCCGTAGGATTGAAATCTATTTGATTTTCCATCTTTCTCAAAAATCCAACGGGTTTAGGGCACAAGCCCCAATTTCTTTGCTTCCTGCACGGCCTGAGTCCGCCTTTGAACATTTAATTTCTCAAACAATTTTGATGAGTGTGTTTTCACCGTGTTTAAAGAAACAAACAATTTATCAGCCACTTCCTGATTGCTTAAGCCCTGCGCCATTAATAAGAGCACTTCATGCTCGCGTTTGCTGATACTTAGAAGTTTTAAATTATTCGCGTTCACTTCAAAATTTTCAGCCGGCTCAACCAGAACTTCTTTTATCACCAGAACTTCCTTTTTCTTCACGAATTTTGAACCCGCCCAAATACCAACCGCTGTAAAAAGTATCGCCACAAGCGCCGCATAAACTTCATACGAATTTGAGCGGATCAAAAATCTATATTCTGCAAACTTTAAACCAATAATTAATACCCCGAGCACCAGTCCGTATATAATGATTTTGTTTCTCATTTCACTTTCTCACAATTCTGTATTGGGTATGATGCATTGTAGTTGTTGCAATATCTTCGGGGGCTAATTGCTTTATATCAACTCCGGTCGCTAAATTAATTTTTACAGTATGATAACAATGCTGAACCATGGCCGAACAAAAATAAGAGTTATCCTTTTCCATTTTATTTTTCCCCTCTCTGCTACCCTTTTTTAAGATGGTATATAAAACCCCAAATACTTCTTTTATCGAATATT
>JAHEYE010000118.1 GCA_023251695.1 Sphingobacteriaceae bacterium
AGAAGGTCGTGATTTAAATAAACGTTTTTTTACTTTTCATGAAAAGAAAAGGCCTTACATTATTTTAAAATGGGCGCAGACAAATGATGGTTTCATTGGTAAAACCGGCGCTGATAAAAACGATAATTGGATTACCTGTGAAGAAAATAAAAAACTGGTACACGAATGGCGCGCACAGGAACAAGCAATAATGGTGGGAACAAACACCATACTAAATGATAATCCCGAACTAACCGTTCGTTTAGTGAAAGGAAAAAATCCTGTACGAATTATACTTGATAAAGATTTAAAGTTGAGTCCCGGCTTAAATGTATTTAATAACGCGGCGGAGACTTATGTTTTTACAGAAAAGGATTATCCTGTTTCTGGCGATACGACTTATTTCAGAATAGATTTCTCGGAAAATATTTTACCTCAGGTTTTAAATAAATTAGCCGGATCAAATATTTCAAGCATTCTCATCGAAGGGGGTACTGCCCTGCTGCTAAGTTTTATCAATGAAAATTTATGGGATGAAGCCAGAGTTTTTATAAATCCGGATAAAAATTTCGGAAGCGGCATTAAAGCTCCCGCATTCGATTTGAGCAAGGCTCTTCAGGAAAAATCGGGAACGGATCATTTATATACAATAAAAAACCCGCTGTAAAGGCGGGTTTTTATTACTTGAGCAAGATGACCTATTGTTTGATAAATTTCTGCCGCTGTTCGTAGCCTTTCGCATTCAGCTTTACAATATAAATTCCACCAGCGAAACCTGAAATAGTTATTTCTTCGGTTTCAGAATTCGCTTTGGTATTTAAAATTAATTTTCCTGACATATCAAAAACATTAATAGTGTAATCCGAATACGGAGACTCGATAATAATTTTATCAAGACCATTTTTCACAACAAATTTTTCGAAATGCTCATTTACATTTTCTATTCCTGTTGGAGAACACAAGGTGGTAATTGTTGGCGTTAATGCATTAGGGAATGGTGAGTAAGTCGCAGTAAAAGGTGAGCCAAATGGAGTTGTATAAGTTGCTAAAGCCATTGTATTAACCATGTTACTTGGAGTTAATGAATAAGCGTTGTTGCAGGTGGCATTCATGACCATATCTGAAGCTACAATATAACGGTTGGTATATGGTGAAGGTGCAGTCCATCCTTCTGAAGTAATCCAGTACATGGTATTTGATTTATTCAAAACATTAACTCCATTCCACATGGTTCCGAGCGGTACAGGAACAAGAGAATAAGTCATGCTTAATTGTGGCACAAATAATGAATCCATCATAATAGAAGCCATATAACTTACAGTTCCTGTAGGTAAAGTTAAACCCGCAATATAATTGGTTTGATTTACCTTTATCATGTCATAATACTTAAAATTGGTATAATACTTAGGGAGCACCAGTGCGCTAACAGTTAAATCCGTTTCCATCGTCATAAGGTTATTGCTTGCATCGCCGCCAATTAAAAATAATTTACTGCCATAAACCTGCATTTTCTTTACAACCATATTACTTGAACTAAAAAAAACATTTTTTGCTGTAATTAAAGTTCCTAAGTTGTCGTCGGTTAATTTTAAAACGTGAGTTAAGTTTCCTGACAAAACAGTACCTGAAATAAATAGACTGTTGTTCGGTGCATCTTCAACTACCGAATAACACATTTTACTGTATGTGTCTTCAAATATCTTTTGATAAATCAAAGTGCCGGTTGCTACAGCTGCACGAACTACAAAAGGAACATTTTTTGTAACACTTATGGTTGCTGTAGGAACAGTTGAATGACCAACCATTACTAAATCGCTGTTCGATGCTTGCAAAATATCGTAGAATTCCTCATTACCCGAAGTTGTTCCATATGATCTTGCGTAATTAACAGTTGTAAGATTTGTATCTAACACAACCAAAAAAGCATCAGTTATTGAACCCGGTTTAATACTCCCAACAATGTATAATTTACCTCCCGAGGTTATTACTTTTTTAACAGCTACAACAGGCGTTGATGTACCGAAAATAACAGTTTGTGTAATAATATGATTTCCCGCTAAATCAGTTTTCTGAACCGAGAAAGCTCCCTGGAACATTGTACTTGAGGAAACATTGTAAATTCTGTTATTATTCATAACAGATGTCTGACCCTGCATAATTTCACCTGAAAAGGCATACTTCTTATGAAAAATCTGTCCGTTTAGTTGTGCAGTGGTTATTAAAGCCGCTAAAATTGTAATTAATTTTTTCATGAATTTTTTTTACAAAACTAAGATGATTAATCAGAATCAACGATTTTTTAAATAAACTGAAGAGCCTCTTGGCTCAATACATTTATTTTTACTCATTCATTTTCAGGTTTCGCTCAGGGCACAAAAAAAGGGGCCGAAGCCCCTTCTTTAATTTATCATTAAAATTATTATTTCATTAATGTAACATGTCCTTTTAACTCATGGGATTTACCGAATACACTGGTACAATTAATTAACCATGTATAAACGCCTTCTTCACAGGAATTCTGACTTCTGCCTTGGAATGAACCATTCCAACCTTCTTCAAATTTCTTGGTTGAGAATACTTTCTCTCCCCAACGATCGAAGATGTTTAATTCATATTCAACAATACCGAATCCTTTAGGATGGAATACATCATTTAATCCATCTTCGTTAGGTGTAAATGCATTCGGTACATAAATTCCGAAATCTTCACCCACAACAAGTGGACGAATCAAAGTATCATAACATCCTTTATCACTCTTCACAACCAATACTACAGGGTATGTTCCAGGCTCCATATAAGCGAAGGTCGGGTTTTGTTCAACAGAAGTGTATTGGGCTGTATTCATAAAGTACCAGTTCCAGCTTACAATTGTTGCACCCCATGATGCATCAGTAAATGTTACAAAAGGATCCTGATTGATAATTGGTTTAATTGGAGAGTGGTTGAAATCTGCTACCGGTTGAGGGTAAATATCAACTATAACAGGAACAACAGTTCCGGTACAACCGTTAGCGTCCATAACCTGCAATCCTAAAGTATAACTTGCCGCTTCATCGAAACAATAGCCGCCATTTTGTGCGCCTGTAATACCTGCGCCGTTTAACAACCATCCGTAACTTGTAATGTTAGAAGCGCCGCCTGCAGTAAAGGTTAAACAAGCAGGCACACAACCTTTAACTGAGCTAACCGAGATATTTGCATTAGGAACAGGGTTCACAATAATTGCCGTGTTAGCCGAATTACTACAACCGTTTGAAGTGCCAATAACGCTTATGTTTTGTGAGGTAGTGCCACTATAAGGATAAGTAGAACCTGTAATATTACCCGGCTGCCATACATAGGTATTAGCACCACTCGCAACAAGAACCGCAGAGTTTTGTCCGGCACACAATGTTGCACTGGTAGCAGTTACTGTAGGCTGTGGGAAGAACGTTAGGTTGATGTTCGCTGATGCAGGACAACCATTCGCATCTAAAGCGTTTACAGTATAAATATAATTTCCTGCCAGAGCTTCGTTAACCGAATACGGTGCGGTTGCAGGGCCTGAAACCCAAGTATAACCATAAGGGCCGGTACCACCCGCACCGATTGCATTAATATTAATCGGACTGTTAGCACAAGCATTTAATGTTGTACTGTTGATCGCTACCTGGAATGCAGTTGGCTGAGTAATTTGCGTTGAGGCAACACTTGTACAACCGTTAGCATCGGTAACTGTACAAGAATATGTTCCGGCCGTCAAGGCGTTTCCTATCTGTGTACTTTGTGCCGGTATTGTACTCCAGTTATAAGTATAAGGACCTGTACCAACAGTTACATTAACCGTTGATGAACCGTTACTTTGTCCGAAACACAATACGTTTGTTCCCGTAAAGTTAAACACCGGTACCGGATTAATTACTACCGTATAAGTTATACTTGCAGTACAAGTTCCTGTACTCGCTAATAAGGTGTAAACACCGTTAGCAATTGCTGTAACATTATTAATAACCGGATTTTGAGAAGTCCCTACATAACCAGGCCCTGACCATGAATAAGTAGCGCCACCGGTTCCGAATAAATTTAAAGTCTGACCTGCACATACCGGACTGTTACTGGTAATATTTGGATTTGGTAATGGTAATACTGATACGTTTGCATTTGCTGTATTCACACAACCGTTAACATCTGTTACAGTTACTACATAAGTTCCGGACATGGTAAGCTGCGCAGCAGGGATATTTGGATTCTGTGCTGTTGATGTAAATCCACCCGGACCACTCCATGAGTAGGTCACGCCACCGTTAGATGTTAAGTTGATAGTTGTATTAACACAAGTAGTTGGATTACCGACAGAAATAGTAGGAAGCGCATTTACGACTACAATAGTATTGGCAGTATTTGTACAACCATTAGCATCGGTAACCGTTAAAATATAATTACCACCATTAGTTACAGCGGCTGTTGGGATTGAAGGCGTCGCAGAGGTAGAACTGAATGAGCCTGGACCTGTCCATGCATATGTTGTACCACCTGTACCGGTTAAATTAATGGTCTGTCCAACACAAAGAGGGCTGTTACTTACTGCCGTTGGAATTGGTAAAGCATTTACGACAACGTTAGTCGTTGCGTTTGCTGTACACGTTCCTATAGAAACGATAACCGAGTATGTTCCTGACATTGCAGGAGTAGAACCGGGCTGTGTTGCGTTTTGCGAGCTTGAAGTATATCCACCAGGACCAGTCCATGTATATGAAGTTGCTGCAGGAGCACTTAAATTAATTGTAGTTCCCGCGCAATATGGACCGGTATTAGAAGCAGAAGTTGTAGGTGTAGTAACAATCACGTTAACAGAAGCGGTGCTTGAACAACCTAAATTAGTAACAGTCACATTATATACACCTGCGTTTGCAGTTGTTGCTGCAGGAACAGTAGGGTTTTGAACAGTTGAACTGTATGCACTCGGGCCTGTCCATGCGTAAGTTCCACCACCTGTCGAAGTTAAGTTGATTGAATTATTCAAACACACCGGACTGTTGCTTCCGATTACAATAACAGGAGAAGGATTAACCACAACGTTTGTAACCGCAGTATTTGTACAACCCGCAGCACTTGAAACGATAACAGTGTAATTTCCACTATTTGTAGTTTGTGCATTAGCCTGTGTAGGATTCTGAGCATTTGAACTGAATGCACTTGGCCCTGTCCATGTATAAGTTGTGAATGAACCAACATTCAACTGAATAGTATTACCAGGACAATATGGTCCGGTGTTGGAAGCTGCAGGTGTTGGCAAAGGATTTATCACCACAAGGGTTGTTGCATTTGCAGTACAGGTTCCTGCTGAAACCAAAACACTATACGTACCCGCCATCGCAGCAGTTGCACTGGCAATGTTCGGATTTTGTGCATTTGACGTAAATGCATTCGGACCTGTCCATGTATAAGATGTAGCAGAAGGTGTTGTTAAAGTTATTGTTTGTCCAACGCAGAATGGCCCGCCATTAGTTGCAGAAGTAGTAGGTGTAAGAACCGTTACACTAACTGTTGCAGTACTTGCGCAACCTAAAGTTGTTACTGTAACCGTATAAACACCGGCATTAGTAGCTGCCGCTGATGGAATATTTGGATTTTGAACCGCAGATGTGAATGCACTTGGTCCGCTCCATGAATAAGTTCCACCACCTGTTGAAGTTAAGTTGATTGGAGAATTCAGACAAACAGGGCTGTTACTTCCGATTACAATAACAGGAGAAGGATTAACCACAACATTTGTAACCGCAGTATTTGTACAGCCTGCAGCACTTGAAACGATAACTGTATAGTTTCCGCTATTTGTAGTTTGAGCATTAGCCTGTGTCGGATTCTGAGCATTTGAACTGAATGCACTTGGCCCTGTCCATGTATAAGTTGTGAATGAACCAACATTCAACTGAATAGTATTACCAGGACAATATGGTCCGGTGTTGGAAGCTGCAGGTGTTGGAAGTGCGTTCACAATTACGTTTGTAGTTGCAGTTGCTTTACAAGCACCGGTTGTTGATGTTACCGTATACACACCAGACATTACTGCTGTTGATGCAGGTATGGTTGGATTTTGTGCATTTGAAGCGAATGCATTTGGTCCTGTCCATGTATAAGATGTAGCAGAAGGAGTTGTTAAAGTAATAGTTTGTCCTGCGCAATATGGTCCGGTGTTAGCTGCCGAAGTAGAAGGCGTGGTAACCGTTACACTAACAGTTCCTGTTTTACTACAACCTCCGGCAGTAACATTAACTGTATATATTCCCGCATTAGCAGCAGTCACATTCGGAACCGTTGGATTTTGTAAAGCTGAAGAGAACGCAGCAGGTCCGGTCCAGGAATAGGTAGTACCACCTGTAGCGGTTAAGCTTAATGTTTGCCCTGCACAAAGCGGACTGTTACTTCCGACAACAGGAACCGGAATAGGATTCACTGTTACCTGAACTGTTTGAGTTCCGATACATCCGGCTGTTGTTGTAGCACTAACTGAATAAATTTGTGTGGCTGCCGGTGTGGCGACTACGTTAGGTCCGGTAGTAGTATTCAAAGAAGCGCCCGGGCTCCACGTATAAGTGCTCGCCCCGCTTGCCGTTAGATTCGCTGATGATCCGGCACATATTGTGGTTGCAGTTGCTATAGTAATTGAAGGAGTTGCTGCCGAGACTATACTCACAACAGCTGTTCCGGTTTTACAACCGGTAGCATCTTTAACGGTAACGGTATAATTTCCCGTAGGCACTCCGGTTACAGTAGCAGAGTTACCACCGGTAGGACTCCATGTATAAGTATAAGGTCCGGTACCACCTATTACAGTAGCAGTAGCTGAACCTGCAGCACAAGAAGCAGTGGTTACTGCAGTCACAGTTAAGTTAGAGGCAACAGTACAAACCTGACAAGCAGTTCTGTAATACATACCTGCAGCAACGAAATTATAACAATCACTTGAGTTAGAGAAACCATATTGTGCAGTTGTTTGTCCCGCGGTTGCAGGTGCACCCGGCTGTTGAATATAATCCCAAACATTATTGCTCGCACTAGCCCAAGTGTAATTATAGGCTGCCGAGTTCATCATAATTGGAGTAGCAGAGATTTGTTGAAGGTCAGATACTATCACGAAGTTCTGAGTAGAGCCTGCAGTTACTGCACCGCAAACATTAAATCCACCAATAATGTCCTGAATATTTCCACCTGAAGCTTCATGACAACCATCACCAATTACCATATGTCCGGTATAAGTCTGCGTCGGATCGGTGTACATAATAATTAAAGTTGCACCGTCCATATCATTCGGTGTTGTTCCTAAACATGGAATTCCGCTGATAACATAATTTCCGTTTCCTGAAATAATTGAAGTAACATCAGCTCTGTAATTAAAAGTACCAACATAACCCCAGCATTTATCTGTATGCTGTCCGATCATAGTCATAGGAAATGCACCACTTGCCAATAAAGGATTGGTAATATTAGCTGTAATTGCAACGCCATTACCAGAACCACCCACATACAAAAACGCTTTTACTATTGTGAAACAGGCGGGAATTCCACTGATCGCAAATGTAGCAGGCTGAAGAACTCCTTTTTGAGTGGTCATACCTGTAAATGCTCTTTGATTTAACCTTCTTGTAGCCTGAGTAAAATTTAAACCACAGGCAGAAACCGTGTAGGTTGTAGCCAACGACCCGTTACCGTTTTGAATGGTATTAGGATTTCCTTTTTGGTTACTGGATGAATTATCTACCGGACAACCAACACAAGGCGTGCCTGGTAAGTTTGTTTGTTTGCTGGTTTGTGCATTTAAAATGAATGAACAAAGTACTGCTAAAAAAACAAGTGTGATTTTGATTAATTTTTTCATGCGGGAGGTTTATATGTAAGTAATTGATTAAAAAGCTTATGTATTCTTATAAATATAGCGAAACGGCCTCCTTTAATAAAGGGCAGTAACTAAGAATAAACTATCTTTCACTCAATAGAAAAGGGGTTTCGTCATTATCAACAAGTTATAAACCGATGATTTTCAGGTTAATTTCAAATAATTATGAGAAGCTTTTTAAAGATTTAGCACAAAAAAAGGGAGCAAATTTGCTCCCTTTTTTAGTAATTTTTTGATGGATTATTTCATCAACGTTACATGTCCTTTTAATTCATGTGATTTTCCGAACACACTTGTGCAATTAATTAACCAAGTATAAGTTCCTTCCTCACAAGATTTGCTTCCACGTCCGTGGAATGCCCCATCCCAACCTTCTTCAAATTTCTTGGTCGAGAAAACTTTCTCTCCCCAACGATCGAAGATGTTTATTTCATATTGTACAACGCCAAATCCCTTTGGTTGGAATAAATCGTTTACACCATCATCATTAGGGGTAAATGCATTCGGAACATAAATTCCAAAATCTTCACCTACAACAACAGGACGAACTAAAGTATCATAACAACCTTTATCACTCTTCACAACTAACACAACAGGATAAGTTCCAGGTTCTGTATAAGAGAAGGTCGGATTTTGTTGTACCGAAGTATATTGTGCGGTATTCATAAAATACCAGTTCCAGCTAACAATGGTTGCGTTATAAGATGCATCAGTAAATGTTACAAACGGATCCTGATTCACAATTGGTTTAATCGGCGCATGATTAAAATCTGCTACCGGTTTAGGATAAATATCAATTGTTACCGGAACAACTGTACTAGTACAACCATTTCCATCCATAATGGTTAAGCCTAAAGTGTAAGAGGCAGCTTCATCAAAACAATATCCGCCATTTTGTGCACCGGTAATTCCGGCGCCATTTAAAATCCAGTTATAACTTGAAATACTTGATGAACTTCCTGCTGTAAATGTTACGCAAGCAGGAACACATCCCTTTGCATTTCCTAAATTAATATTACCAACAGGATTTGGATTAACAATAACACTTGTATTAGCAGAATTACTACAGCCATTCGCCGTTCCAATTACGCTGATATTTGTAGTTGTGTTTCCCGTAAAAGGATAAGTAGATCCGGTAACATTACCCGGCTGCCATATATAAGTATTAGCACCACTCGCAGTAATTGCTGTTGTTTGTCCCGCACAAATTGTTCCACTTGTTGCAGTAACGGTTGGTAAAGGGAAGAAAGTTAAATTAATGTTTGATGTAGCCGGACAATTAAATGCATCTACCGCATTCATAGTATACATGAAATTTCCTGCGTTAGGTTCGTTAACTGTATAAGCACTTGATGACGGACCTGACACCCAATTGTAAGTATACGGACCTGTACCACCCGCACCAATCGCATTAATATTAATTGGAGTGTTTGCACAAGCAGATAATGTTGCACTAACAATTGAAACCGAGAATGCTGTAGGCTGCATAATCACTGTCGAGTTAACTGAAATACATCCATTGGCATCAGTTACAGTACAAGAATAAGCTCCCGCAGTGAGTGCTGTAGCAGCTTGTGTATTTTGAGTTGGAATTGTGCTCCAGTTATAATTATAAGGACCAGTACCAACAGTTACGTTAACCGTAGAACTTCCTGTTGCTTGTCCAAAACAACCAACATTGCTTCCTGAGAAATTAAATACAGGAACAGGATTAATTACCACTGTATAGGTTGTACTTGCAGTACAAGTTCCTGAACTAACTAATAAAGTGTAAACACCGTTTGCGGCTGCAGTCACATTATTGACAACAGGATTTTGTGCTACACCCATATATCCGGGACCGCTCCAAGCATAAGTAGCGCCACCGGTACCAAATAAATTTAAAGTATTACCTGCGCAAACAGGACTGTTACTTGTAATATTTGGATTAGGTAATGGATATAC
>JAHEYE010000335.1 GCA_023251695.1 Sphingobacteriaceae bacterium
AATGTTTAATAAATTTTATAATAAGAACGGATTGCCAAAACAGCAATCCGTTTTTGTTTTATAACTTTGTCAAAAATTCTGTCATGGCACATATAGTCGCACCTTCTATTTTATCGGCCGATTTTGCAAACCTTCAGCGCGATGTTGAAATGATCAACAGCAGCAGTGCCGATTGGTTTCATGTGGATATAATGGATGGTGTTTTTGTGCCTAATATTTCATTTGGTTTCCCGGTTCTAAAAGCCATTGCAAAGCATGCTAAAAAACCTTTGGATGTACACTTGATGATTGTGAATCCTGATCAATATGTACCAAGCTTTAAAGAGGCAGGTGCTGAAATTTTAACTGTGCATTATGAAGCTTGTACGCATTTACACCGTAGCGTTCAAAATATTAAGAATTCAGGAATGAAAGCAGGCGTGGCGCTTAATCCGCATACTTCCGTTTCTGTTTTGGAAGATATAATTGCAGATATAGATTTAGTATGTTTAATGAGTGTGAATCCGGGATTTGGCGGGCAAAAGTTTATTGAAAACACATATCATAAGGCTGGGCTGCTTAAAGCACTTATTAAAAACAAACATTCTAAAGCCTTAATAGAAATTGATGGCGGTGTTGATTTAGATAACTATAAAAAACTTTTACAGAGTGGCGCTGATGTTTTGGTAGCCGGTAACACCGTTTTTTCCAGTAAAGATCCTGTTGGCGTGATTAGCAAATTAAAAACCTGATTTACCTAACTTAACCAATTTTTGTTTTGTAACAGATTCGTTATTTGAATTTGTAATTTCAAGTGTATAAACGCCGGGTGCAATATCTTCGGCGTTTAGTTGTAACTGCACTGCCCCGCTAACAATGGTTTTAGTATATGTTTTTACTAATTTGCCAAAAGCATCATAAACATTTACGATCAAATCTGTTGAAATCTTCGAATCAACACTTATGTAAAAACTATTTTCAACTGGATTAGGAAAAATTCCTGAAGTAGAAATTTCATGTTCGTTCGAGCCAAGCGGAATAACATGCGTTAACTTTCTCTCGTTCGTAGTTTCAACAGCGCTAATCCGGTAGTAATTTAAAGTTCCGGGTGCCGAAAAATGATCATCGTAACTATATTTTGAAGGTGAATTATTTGGAACAACCCTTCCAATCTCTGTAAAGTTTTCAGCATCTGTAGATTTCTCAACGATAAATGTTTTAATAGACTTTTCCTCAGCTGTTTCCCAATATAACTTATTTACTTTCTCAACACGTTGTCCATAAAAATTCTTAAAGTTTATCGGCAATACAACACAAGGTCCACCTGCAGCTGCACACGGTGAACTAAAGCGGTAAGCCGTATTCGTCATATTCCATTGTGTAGGATAATTATGAGCTGTCATATTTACCGGAGGAATATAAGTGGCACCATCGAAACTTGTTAAACCTAAAATTGCGGTACCCGCATTCCATCCCGGACAAATACCTTTGCTACCAACATGTATTTCAATGACATTTGAAGTTTCATATAATTTAATTTGTCCAGTAAAATAAATAGAAGGACTTGCAGTACCGCAGGAGAACATCGGAACATTTTCATAAGATACCACAAAACGACGGTTAGGGCTTACTCCTAAAGTACCATATCTGATATTTCCTCCAAGTGCCGGATTTATGTCCTGCCAAGGACCGTTAATCGCGTTTTGCGGAAGTGTTGTAACGCTAACCGATGACGGGGCGGCTTGTGTAATGGACCAGCCAGTACTAATTCCGGTAGCGGCATTTTGATTATAATAAACATTTGGGAAACAAGGTACTGCATCAAAAATAAAAGAGCCATTTGAAGAAATGTATCCCCCAAAATAAGCATTTCCCGTGTAACAAAACTGAAAACCAAGAGTTGAGATGCTGGTATAAATAACATCATCGGTACTCGGACACAATGTACCTGCAAAAGCATCAAAACTATATGGGATGGATGTTACCGTATAGGTACTTAAATTACAACTTGTCACTGTACCGGTACTCGCCAGAATAGATGTTCCGGTAGCGGTACTGGCGCCACATGCAACTAATAAATGATAATATGTATTTGTGCTGGTAGGTACAGTTAGCGTACTATTAGTTGCACTCCCAACGTTAGACCAAGGACCGGCAGCACTTGGTCCGGACTGCCATTGGTAAGTTATACCGCAAGCAGAAGTAGATCCAAAAGATGATAACTGAACACTCGCGGTGCCTAAACAACCCCCTGAAGTTGCTTGTCCTGTGCCGCCATTAGGCATACCCGTACATGCAGGTACACAAGTAATTGTTGCATCCCAGCCGGCGTAATTAATAGAACCATCTGAGGTGAAACTAAAAGTAATAGAACTTCCGCTTGATGTAATAATTCCCGGACCTGATGTATTGGAATATGTACCAATTAGAGGGCTTGCACCATTTGGACCATCAAAAATCATCAACTTATCGCAGCAGGCTTCAGTTTGAAAAGCACTATTAAAACTAAATCGTAAACAATATCCCGCAGGCGCAGTAAAAGTTTTAGTATAATTTTCACTGTTCGAATACAAACCTGCTGAGCCACCACTGTCGTAAAAGAGGGTAAAAGTTGGAGGGCAAGTTAATGTGACGTTAGTGTTGTTCATTAAATAATAAGCAGGCGGCGGCGGACATGCAGCACATGAAACAGTACCAACCCATCCCAGGTCATTAATACTACCATCTGATGTCCATACGAATGTAATTGGTCCTCCGGAAGAGGTAGTATTTGGAGGTATTGTAGTGCCCGAATAATTACCAAGCAAAGGACTTCCAGAGTTAGGGCCGTCATAAATTTTAAGCTGATCAAAACCGCTTTCTGTATTAAAACTTGTAAAACTTACTATAATACATTGCCCCGCAATTGAGGGATACAAAGTCATTGTGTAGCTCTGACTATTACCATAATTGGTGGCAGCTCCACCTGAATCATAAAAATTATGCGGTCCCGGACAGGAAATTGTTTGCGTACCATTCCCCATATTGTAAG
>JAHEYE010000336.1 GCA_023251695.1 Sphingobacteriaceae bacterium
ACACTAAAGACAGTAAAGACGGTGTAATATTTGCCGTTAACAAAGTTTATGGGATTAAAGATGGCGTTGCAAAAGAACCTAGAGTATTCATTCACGATTTACTTTTAGTTGGATTTGATGTTTATTTTTTAAAGCCCGAACGTACTTGTCAGCTTCTCGATTCATTGGGTTATATCCTTAATTCTTTCCGTGAAGATGTTTTTGAAGGCCGGCGGGTTTATGTTGTTGGAGGTGCTCCAGGCGATGACAAATCACCTCAATTTTACATTGATGCAGAGAGATTTTACCTGCATCGTATTATTTATAAAAAGAAAGAACATATTACCGATTGCATTTTCGGGGATTACGAAAAAGTAAGTGGTAATTGGGTAGCTAAAACAATAAAATTCAAAAATGACGGGCAATTACAATTGATTGAAAAGTACTATGATTTACGATTCCCAAAGGAATTAAATCAGGACATTTTTAATCCTGAGAAATTCACTCAGTTAAAGTGGTGATTTACTCATTCATTTTTTAGTTTCATAACATTTTGTTTATTAATACTTCATTGTTATAATCTTAACTTTTTCCGCTTTTTATTATGGGATTAAAATAGTAAATTCACCTAAAGTTTTTTATTAAAATTTTTGGATTTAGAAACAATGAAATTTAAGACTTACAAGTGTTTGTTTTTCATAGCTGTAATTTTACTTAGTTCGTTAAGTATGAGGTCAGCTTTATGTACCTCCTTAGGCTCTGGAAATTGGACAAGTGCTGCTAATTGGTCATGCGGGTTTGTTCCCGGTTGCGGTGATTCTGTTGTAATTGCAGCTAGCCATACTGTAATAATTAATAGTCAGCAAGATTATACAGGCTGTGCGCAAGGACCTGTCTTTACAATTTATGGTACACTTAGTTTTAAACCTGGAAGTAAGTTAAGATTGCCCTGCAATTCACGTATGTATATTATGCTCGGCGGCACTATTAAATCTGATAATGGCGGAAGTTCTAATTATATCGAGATATGTAACACTATTGTATGGGCTGCAGATCAACCTGATATTAATGGCCCAGCGTGTTTACCTGTTACTTTACCTTCCTGTAGCGCTGTTCTGCCTGTTGAACTTGTAAATTTTATGGGAGAAGCTAAAGACGGCTTCGTGGATTTAAAATGGATGACTGCGACTGAAAAAAACAACGCCTATTTTGACATTGAGCGTAGTGTTGATGCTGCTAGTTTCAGAAAAATTTCGTTCGTTAATTCGAAGGCATCAAGCGGAAACAGCAACTCGCCTCTCAATTATTCTGTATCTGATAATTCACCTGAAACTAATATCAGTTATTACCGTTTAAAACAAGTTGATAAGGATAATACCTTTCAGTATAGTGGTGTTATTTCTGTAAATTACATAAAAGCAAAGAATGTTAAGTTTACTGTATATCCAAACCCTAATAAAGGGGAATTTACTGCTGATATTTCAGGGATTGAAAATAATCATGAAATCCAAATCACTTTAAAAGACCAAAACGGAAAATTAGTTTACAATTCCACCTTCTTTATTCAGGATCAAACCTCAAGTAAACTGAATATTATTCCTGAAAATAAGCTGGCTAATGGTCTTTACATATGTACATTAACACTCGAAGGAATCGAGTACAATGTAAAGGTTATTGTAAGCTAGATTTTAAAATAAACTCTTTTTAGCCAGGTTTTATAAAGCGGATCAATAAATTCGATTCCACCAATTGAGTCAATTATTTCTTTATTCTCTAAAGCCTCCTTACTTCTTATAACATTGGCCGAGGTTCCTAATTTATAATGCTGAATGGTTTCGGCTGAGCTCAATTGTTTAACGTTTTCACACAGCGCTTTTAAAAGATTTAACTGGGTATTACTTAAATTATCTGTTTCACGCTGGTATAAGATAGTGCTGTGCTCCAATAGGTTCTGTAAGGCACGGTCGATGATCTTGTTGGTACATTCTTTATATGTAAGTAACCAGACTTGTTGTGATAATTGCTGTACAAAGTAAGGATGGTTCTCCATGGCTTGCGCAATATGGGCTGCTTGCTCGGACGCTATGTTCTTTCCGGTTTCGCGGAATCTTTTTTTAATAAAACTAATCCAGTACTGTTCTTTTATTTTCTCAAGGTACATCACATCACCGAACTTGTAAAAGGGTTTTGAAGGACTCGAGAATAATTCCATTAGCATATGCCTTTTACTTCCATATAAACAGTAAGAAGTTAATTTATGATGTTGCCAGTGCGCACGAAGTTTTTTCTGGAAAGCAAGTGGATCATCAAAGAATGAAATGTTCTGGAATTCATCAATACAAACCACCAGTTTTATTTTCTTAGCCTTGCAAATCGTTTCTGCGAGATTGAGTATTTCTTCAGGCGCTTTTTTTATCTCTTTCCAATCTAAGCCCACCGAAAATTCGTTTTCTGGATTTACACCAAATGTAAATTGTGGTATTATTTTTTTGAATAGCTTTTTAGCCTGCCCTATCCTTTCCTCCCATTTAGTAGAGGTGACAAGAATCAATTCTTTTACGTAAGCTTCATAAAACTCCTGTTCGGTACGGATATTGAACAGATCAATAAAGCAATAACGGATGTTTTTGTTCTTATTAAGCTGGTGCTCAGTAACCTTTTTTACTAATGATGATTTCCCCCAGCGGCGGGGCGATATAAGAATGGTATTGATACCCACGTGAAAGTTCTGAAGGAGTTGTGTTGTTTCTTTCTCGCGATTGGTAAAATCCGGACCGCTGGCAATCTTGCCGAACATAAATGGCGCTTTATCCCTGTCGTTTTCCATACCCAAAGATAACTAACTTTTTTGTAACTTACAAACTACTAAGTTACATTTTACTAAGTTACAAGTTAGTTAGTTTTAAAACGGGGGCAAAAAAAGAGCCTTATCCGCAGATAAAGCTCTTTTTATGAGTGTAACATTGGTTATTTATTCTCCGTTTCCTTCTCAGGCTTTGGTAATAACACCTTACGGGAT
>JAHEYE010000119.1 GCA_023251695.1 Sphingobacteriaceae bacterium
TCTTTGTTTCGTCTTTTTTTTCTGCATTTGATGTAGTGGAAGGCTTTTTCTTAGTTGGAAGACCTTTTTCATTTATTGCCATTCGGGTTCCGCCCGGTGCAGGCTCTTGCTTCTTCTCTTCCTTCTTTTTAGGTTCTTGCTTTTTTCCGTCTTGCGCAACTAAAGAAGAAGCTGCAAAGAAAACAAGTGTTAAAGCTGATATGATAATTTTTTTCATGTCTTATAATTTTAAATAAAAGTAGTAAAAATTGATTAATTAGCTATTTAAAAAGTGTTAAAGCTTATTTTAATAATTCCATAGCCTCTTGTAAAGAGATGATCTCCTCTTTAAAGGTTGCTATTATAAAGGCCTCAGGGAAACCTTTATCTTCCATTTCCTTACGGGCTTTTTCAGCCTCGTTATAACCGCTATATTTACCAACCGTAAACCTTACCTGCCCTGTTGCAGTTGTTTGCTTGATTATGCCGCTGATGTCTTTCAAACGATCATCCATGTCTTTAACCTGAGCCGGTTTTTTAAGGGCCCCGACCTGAATTTTAAAGTTGATTAAAGATTTATCCACTGAGCTGAATGTTTTGTTTTCGTTTAAATCTTCTTTCTCTTTAGTAGCCATAGTGGCTCCCGCCTCATTCATCGCAATCCGTTTTCCGTCTTTATAAGCAGTTACGAAGGCGTCGGTATAACCTAATAAAAATAAATCTGCTTTTTTTGCGGCTGCTTCACCAATTGTTTTATGACCGGCAGTTACATATCTGTATGTGCCTTCTTCGGTTTTTAATTCGACAACGTTGGCTGAGTTATTGAATGCTTTTAAGGATATCCTGTTTTTGTAAGCGCCTAATTGCACACGGTAAACAATGCCGCCTTTTGCAAACGAATTATCTGTTCCGTTGGCGGTTGAAGTATTTGTGCTTATAGCTGTATTGGTTTCGGCCGAGGCAGTGTTTGTAAAAACAGCGCCGCTTAATGCTTTCTGTAATTCTTCATCCGTTAAGCTGAAATACTTTTCGTTTTTAAAATAGCCCACTTGGGATTGCTTATTTCCTTCTGCCCTGAATTCATCACGCCGTTTGACTGCCATTTTTACATCATCATAAGTTCCGGCTGTGTAAACAACAGTAGAGCCATCTTCTAATATGGTTGATTTAATATCACCTATACTTAATAAGAATGCCATCTCATCGCTTGGCACACCCGACACGTAGCGTGCTAATTCAATAGTGTAAACACGCTGCTCGACTATCACTGCTTTTGGTTTGGCGTTTGCAACATCGAAAGCATTGCCAATAATTTCAGTAGTTCTGTCAATTCCTAAAGTATCAAAATAATGGTCGTACCAACTTTGCCAGAATTCATCTGTTTGCGCAACACCATGCATATTGACCTCGAAACCCTTTGGCGAAGGGTTCTCATCATCCATGTAATTCGGTACACCATCTCCATCATCATCAAGCGGACAACCATGTTTATTTACTTTTACACCTGCAGGTGTACCCTGACAATCATCATCAAAATCTTTTACACCATCTTTGTCGTAGTCCATGTTCTCAATCGCAAGCCAATCCACCCCATCATAATAAGCATCTGACAAGGTATCTTCCATTTTCTTAGGGGCTTTATCAACCACTAAATCATATTGCAATGCAAAAGAACTATAAACAAATTTATCTTTGGCTTTTGTTCCGGCACGGTCGCCAACACTCTTATTACTCACACCATCTACATAGTCTGTTGTAGTCAGATAATATTGAACACCCACTTTAAAATCGAAGCGTGGTGAAATTTCCATTATAGCGCCAAATCCTAATGGGAAAGCAAACGAACGCTCAGGATATTTTCCAAAACCATCCGCATTACGCTCACGGATATCCGTTTCATATTTATAATCGTGTACAATGTCTTTTGCATTTTGTGAACCCGCTGTTCCCTCAGCCATATTTTTTATTGAACCATCGCTCCAATAATAATATGTATCACCATTCTTATCTTTCAAATCTGTTTTCGATAAAAACTCGAAACTATTAACGCCCGCACTTATCCAGGGACGGATCCTGTATTGGTCGGGAATAAAATTTCCAAAATCATAAACCAGACTAACACCGCCAGCTCTTATTTCAGATTGAAAATTTTCGTGGCGGAGTGCTGTGTTCTCAAAAGCACCCAGTTTACCAAACAAGATATTAAAGTTAATTTGCAGGTAACGGTTAAGCCGGTGAGAAAGAGTTAAATCATAACCAACTCTGGAAGTCCACGGTGCCTGATAGTGTTTGCTGTACAAGTCGCCGTAAAATGAAAGCATACCAGTACCCAAGGCTACTTTAGGCTTAAATACTGGGGGCTGAGGAATGTCAAGCGGCTTGGTAGAATCTTTTGGAACAGCAGCTGCATTATTATTGAAATACTCGATAGAATATGGCGGAACCATTGGCGCATGCGGATCAGGTACAGTATAAGAAGTATCTGTTTGAGATACTGAAACTGAAGTTATCAGAAAAGAACAAATGAAGCTATACCACCACCTCATATTTTGTGTATTCTCAAATTTAATAAATTAAAATTATCTAACCCACTTTTGACTCGATATCATTAATGCTTCCTGCACGGTAATTCTTACAGGTCCGTTGTAAGCTGTAACAAATGCGTCGTTAACTCCTTTTCCTTTCACAGTTTCGCGGTGATTACGTGCTAAACGATACTCAATAAATTTACCAACCATAAATTTAGTCAGACCACTGTTCATTTCACTTCTGATGTTTTCGGAAATGCCATACATGCCGCCTAACTTTGACGAAGTAACAGCTGAGTTTGAGTAAGCACCTATCTGAACACAATACGATACATCACCGCCCGTTTTCGCGGTTGGTTCTGATATAGGCGTTTCGGTTTTCGTTTCAGCCACAGGTTGCGTTGTAGCGGTAACAGGTGTTTCAGTTTTCGTTTCCGCAACCGGTTGTGTGGTTGTAGTGACAGGGGTTTCTGTTTTTGTTTCGGTTGACACAAGTGCTTCGTTTACCGGTAATTTTTCTGCAGGCATTTTAAAAAATTTCGACTGGTTGCTTTCGAGATACGAAAACTCTCCTTCTAAATTAATATTATCCTTATAAGTTCCGCTTAAAACATAAGACACTTCTAATTCCGGTTCAGCGGGAACGTTTACCCACACAAATTTTATTTTTCCATCAGCAACTGAGAATGAGCTTCCATTAACTTTATCTTGCTTCGCAGTAAATCCTTCAGGCAATACATCGCTGTAACGGGCAAAACCTTTAATACCATCTTTCTTAATTTTCATATTCACATTCCACTCGTTTGCAGTTGCGCCTTTGGTAATTGTCCGGATAACGGACACAAGACTATTTGGTTCATCTCCGGTTGAAACAGTCGGTGTAGGTTCGGCAGTTTTTGCGGCGTTGGGATCTACTGTTGGTGTGGTTGCTACAGGTTGATTAACGGGTTCAGAAGTGGTAACCGCAGGTGCATTACCATCACCAAACATTACCTCAACAGGGGGCATTTCCACAATTTGCTTATTGTTATTTTCGATATAGGAAAACTTTGCGCCGATGGTTTTTAAACCACTTACTGAAGCATCAGCCACTAAAATAAGTTTTAGAGTGAATTCAGGGTCTGATGGAACACCGGTCCAAATCCATTTTCCGACACCCGAAGCGAAGGAAAAAGTGGCTCCTTTACTATCTGATTCTTTTACTGAAACCCCTTCAGGGACTTCAATCTGCAATTTGGCGAACCCTCCCATGGTACCTTTTGTGACAATTAATTCGGCGGTTACTTCGGTCCCGGGTTTTATCTGACTCGGGAAGTTTCCTTTTACTGTTACAGCTCCGTTATCTAAAAACAAACTGTAGAAAAATAGTGCTAGTGAATTAAGTGTTACAAAAAGGTATTTTATCATAGTTTAATTTATTGTTCAAAGAAGAAATCGATCAGTCGATTTAACTTCTCTACGTTGAAGCTCGAGGCTCCATCGAAGAAGGAATCGATTGATTTCGTTATCTCCTCCGCCGAGATATATCCATCTTTGTTTATATCTGCAGGCTGCAACTCGGCAGGGATTTTCGTTGTCTTACCAGACTTTTCTTTTAGGTCTTTAGACTTAGTTTCTACTTGTTTCAAATAATTTAAACTTGGTGCAACGTTAAATCCTTCGCTGCGTTCGATGGCTAATGAATCCCATTCCAATTGACGATGAGCATAATCTTCTTCGTTAATTGTAACACCAAATCCGTCCACTTTAGCGCCCGGTTTGGTATTCGCTTCTGCATCCATGTAATCTTCTATGCCATCACCATCGCTGTCAGTCGGACAACCATGACCATTTACTTTTGCTCCCTTTGGTGTACCTAAACAATCGTCTTTAGTATCAACCACTCCGTCTTTATCGTAATCGCTGTCATCAATTGCAGTGAAGTCGATGTTCGTATACTCATCTTTTGGTTTTGGTGCAAAATTATAATTGAGGCTTATGTTCCCTGCAATCCAGCTATCATTACCGCCTTTTTTATAATTATCCATGTAATCACTAAGAGCAATGTTGTAGTTCACTGCAAAACGAACACTTGTGCGTATTCCCATTTGGAATTTTAAACCCAAATTAATTGGTATGTACAAACAGCTACGACTGTAGTTTGCGATTGAATCTTTTAATTCGGTTTCGTATTTGTAATCGCGTTTGATGACGATAGCATACGGATCGTTTGCGTTATTTGGGGCTTGCGGTAAATCGCGGATAGAACCATCCGACCAATAGTTATATGTTGAACCGTTCTGGTCTTTCAAATCACCCATTGGGTTAAATTTCAAATAACCTATACCCACCGAAATAAATGGTGCGGCGGCCTTTGCAGTGTCTTTCAACTTATCGAAGAAAGCCATCACGTTAAACTCGCCACCCATAATTTTGGATTGGAAGTTTAAGTGAGAATTAGCCGAATTATCGGTGCCTTGCAGCGTTCCATACACACCGTTCAATCCAAAGCCTAATATTTTTCCGACGCGGTAATCGACACCGAAATTGTAGCCGAGACGGGCATCTCCAAAATAATTGGAGTTCCGTTCTTTTCCAACGTCACCATTAAACTTTAAACCGCTTACACCAGCAGTAATACCGAATTGAGCATTTGCTACGTAAGCAAACGACATCAAACTTAAAATAACTAATACTTTTTTCATTAGTATTGAATTTAAATTGTTTTACACTATTAACCAATGAGATAGACCTCTACCCCATTCTTGAAATAAAAGGTTAAAATAGTGCAAAATTCGGTACTTAGCAAAACTAATTTAAAAAAGAAAAGCCCCTGAAACGGAGCTCTTTAGTTGTAAACATGCCTGTGTTAAAACCAGAATCAGAGACTAGAGGTTCGGCCTCCATCAACAGGCAAATTAATACCATTTATGTAAGAGGCTGCGGGTGAGGCTAAAAACGCAACCGCCGATGCTATTTCACTTGGATCGGCGAACCTTCCCATTGGTATTTCGTGAAGCATTTCAGATTTAACAGCATCAGTTCCTAAACCGTTTTTAACAGCTTTGTTATTTATAATTGTTTCTAAACGTTGGGTACTTGTAGCCCCGGGTAAAACGTTATTTACCGTGATGTTAAATTTTCCGAGTTCGCCGGCTAAAGTCTTTGCCCAGTTACCAACCGCTGCGCGAATGGTATTTGACACACCTAAATTTGGTAAAGGTTGTTTTACAGAAGTAGAAATAACATTAATGATTCTTCCATATCCCGCATTTTTCATTCCTTCAATACATGCTTGAACCAAAATATGATTGCACACTAAATGATTATTAAATGCGGAAATAAATTCCTCGACTTTTGCCGAATTAATCGGGCCGCCGGGAGGGCCACCGGTATTATTTACTAAAATATGAACCGGACTGTTACGTTGCATAAACGCTTCTAACAAAGTTTTCAATTTATCCGGCTGTGTAAAATCGACACACAGGTAGGAGTGTAATTGACCGGCATCAACATTTAATTCTGCTTTTACTTTTTTTAATGATTCTTCGTTACGCGCTACCAAAGTAACACTTGCCCCCATTTTGGCTAATTCTATTGCTACGGACTTACCGATACCCTGGGTGCTTCCACACACAATTGCTTTTTTATTTTTTAAATCAAGGTTCATATTACTTTTCTAATTCTTTTAAAACGTCAATTATTAAATCTTTTTCAAAGCCTCTTGAAGCGGCGTATTGTATTAATTTGTAATGCTTTTTTATTTTGTTTGGCTCTTTAATCAGTCTTATTTTTTTTGAAATAACTTTTTCTAAGGTACTAAAATAATCGGTGTCGCTAATTTGTTTTAAAGCTTTATTTATACAATAATCACTCACTTTCCGCAATCGTAATTCCCCTTTTATTTTAATCTTTCCCCAAAGTTTAATCCTGAATTTGCCACTGACAAAAGCCATAGCAAAACGTTCTTCGTTTAAAAAATTAGCGCCTATTAATTCAGTAATAATTTGTTCAATATCGTCTTTCTGAAGTCCGTATTCATAAAGTTTATCACGCGTTTCCTGTTGGGCTCGTTCCTGATAAGCGCACCAGATTTCAATTTTTTGTCTGGCCACTAAAGGTGTTAATCGTTTTGGTGATATTTTACGGTCGGTGTTTTCCAAGACTGCAAAAATATTGATTACACTTGTAATAAAAAATTCACAATTGAAGTTACCTGAACAATTTTTAAACAGTTTAAACGGTATCAAAGGTTTTGATGAAAAAGCTTTTGAGAATTTGCATAATGGCGAAGAAAAAATAACTTCCATTCGCTTAAACCCCTTTAAAAAGGTGGAACTTGATTTTAAGACGGACAAACCGGTTAGCTGGGGTGAGAATTCCTTTTATTTAAATGAAAGGCCTTCGTTTACCTTTGATCCTTTATTTCATGCCGGTTGTTATTATGTTCAGGAAGCCGGCTCGGTGTTTTTAGAACACGCTTTAAAAAATTCTGTCGATTTAACACAAGAAATTTCTGTTTTGGATTTATGCGCGGCGCCGGGTGGAAAATCAACTTTAATAAACAGTCTGATAAACGAAAAAAGTTTTTTGATTAGTAATGAGGTCATAAAACCGCGTGCTGAAGTTTTAATACATAACTTAAATAAATGGGGAACTTGCAACACTGCCGTTACGAATTGTGATCCGCAGGTATTTTCAAAACTTGATTCTGTTTTTGATGTGATAGTTGCCGATGTTCCATGCAGCGGCTCCGGATTATTCAGAAAGCAACCGGATGCCGTTAATGAATGGAGTTTAGATAACGTGAATCTTTGCAGTACACGGCAAAAAAGAATTGTTGCTGATTGTCTCCCAAGTTTAAAACCCGGCGGCATTTTCATTTACTCAACATGTTCCTATTCAAAAGAAGAAAACGAAATGGAGGTTGAATGGATGATGAGGGAATTTGATTTGGAATTAGTTAACATTCCATTGGAAGAAAGTTGGAATATTATTGATACGGGTTTAGGTTATAGATTTTATCCTTACTTCACAAAAAGCGAAGGATTTTTTTGTTGTGTATTAAAGAAAAAAGGAGAAGCGGAAATTAATCATGGTAAAAAAAATAAAAAAATAAATTTTGAAGAAATCGGAAAAAGGGAATTCGAACCTTTAAAAGATAAAATTACTTTAAAAGAAAATCACAAAATTTTCAGATTTCAAAACGATTTTAAATTAGTTAATACAGCGCTTTTTGATTTTATGAATCATTATGGCACATCCGTTTATTTCAAAAAAACCGGAACTACATTGGGGGAATTAAAGCATCAGGATTTTTTACCCCATCATGAATTGGCGCAAAGTATTTATTTAAGTTCCTCCGTAAATAAAATTGAATTAAGTAAAGAGCAAGCGATTTCTTTCCTTAAAAAGGAAAATTTAAATGTGAAGGCCGAAAGAGGAATTTGTTTGATGACTTACAAAAATTACGGATTGGGATGGGTAAAAGTACTTGATAACCGGACCAATAATTATCTGCCAAAAGAGTTCAGGATTTTAAGCCAGGAAGAATGAACAGTTGACAGAAGGCAGTGAGCAGTGGGCAGTAAGCAGTGGGCAGGAGGCAGTAGGCGGTGGGCAGTAAGCAGTAGGCAGGAGGCAGTAGGCAGTGGGCAGTAGGCAGTAGGCAGTAGGCAGTGGGCAGTGAGCATTGAGCAGTAGGCAGGAGTTATTAATTTCCTAAATTTCTCAAGGCAGCGAAGACAATTTTAATATCTTTCTCTACCGAATAATCTTTTGAGTAGGACAAGAGCAGCAAATTAATTTTATCAGGCTGCAACTCCATTTTTGATGCGTCTGCCGGGGTCAGCACCGATGGTTTAATTGCAGGCAAGTCTTTTCTTGGCGCTTTACCATAACCAACCCATGAATAAATTCCCAATAATACTTTAAAACAATTATTTATAAAATTGAGTTTTCTTTTTTGAATCCAAATAATAAAAGGGAAAAACAATAGTAACAAACCCGAAGCGGTTAAATCAAATAAACGTTTCTTTCTTCTGTTTTCAGGTTTACCAACATTATTAATATCTATTACATATAAATCACCCGCCGTATCAATACTATTGCTTCCGATAATTGATAGACTTTCCGGCGGAGCGATCTTAAAGTCAACACCCTTTGTTACGAGGGTAAGCATTTTATCTATTATGTTTTGTGAAGAAATATTTTTGGCACAGAAAATAATTTCGTTGATGGCATGCACATCCACCATTTCGTTGATTTGGTTAAAATTACCAATGTAATATTGGTGTTTAACCCCGTTATCATAATTACTTACAAAGCCGACAAAGCCAGCGTTGATCCTCGTTTCCTTTAATAAATTAAACACGCGGTCGAACTCCTCTTCACTGCCAATAATAACAATACGTTTGCTTTTTTGTTCGGTTTTAAATTTGAATTGCGAAATACCGGCCGCGTTATAAATAATCCGCGTGATCAAATAAACCAAAACAGTGTAGGCTGTTCCGAATAAAATCAAGGCGCGGGAAAAACGGTAATTCTCCGGTAATAATGAATAGATAATTAATATAATGGCCGTGCCCACTAATACACCCCGTATCATTTTTAAGAACCTGAATGGTTTATCATAACCTCCACTCAGGTAACTGAAAAACATCCATGTCAAGGTATAAATCGGAAAAGCAAGATCAATTAACCGTTTCGAATAATAATCTTCATTGAATTTAAATTGCAACTCGTAAATATCTTTTATGAGATATAAGCCCAATAAAATCAATGCGAAATCGATCGCAGGAAAAAACGACTGTTTAATAAAACGCGAGGTAATTGCCATCGCCGCCCGCAAATAAATGGCGAGGTGGATCAAAAAATTAAACAATTTTGCATTCCCCGAACTGAAATGTTTTTTCGCGAAGATTGCCATTGCTTTGTAAAATACAATAACATAATTAACGCTGCTCTTTTTGGTACTTTCGCCTTTATAGTGAATGATGCTCGAATCGGCATAATAATAATTTTTGTAGCCACCTTGGGTAATACGGTACGACAAATCTATATCCTCGCCGTACATGAAAAAAGTTTCGTCCAGCAAACCAACTTTATCCAAAGTTTCTTTACGCATTAACATAAAAGCCCCGCTTAATACATCCACCACATGGGTTTTGTCCTTATCGAGATAAGTTAAGTGATATTGTCCGAATTTTTTTGAGCCCGGAAATAATTTCGCGAGACCAAAT